>NZ_JASCAR010000018.1:0-716 GCF_029967715.1 Klebsiella sp. V115_8 | reverse complement strand
ATCGGGGTTGCGGACAGTGTCTGGTGGGTAGTTTGACTGGGGCGGTCTCCTCCCAAAGCGTAACGGAGGAGCACGAAGGTTAGCTAATCCTGGTCGGACATCAGGAGGTTAGTGCAATGGCATAAGCTAGCTTGACTGCGAGCGTGACGGCGCGAGCAGGTGCGAAAGCAGGTCATAGTGATCCGGTGGTTCTGAATGGAAGGGCCATCGCTCAACGGATAAAAGGTACTCCGGGGATAACAGGCTGATACCGCCCAAGAGTTCATATCGACGGCGGTGTTTGGCACCTCGATGTCGGCTCATCACATCCTGGGGCTGAAGTAGGTCCCAAGGGTATGGCTGTTCGCCATTTAAAGTGGTACGCGAGCTGGGTTTAGAACGTCGTGAGACAGTTCGGTCCCTATCTGCCGTGGGCGCTGGAGAATTGAGGGGGGCTGCTCCTAGTACGAGAGGACCGGAGTGGACGCATCACTGGTGTTCGGGTTGTCATGCCAATGGCACTGCCCGGTAGCTAAATGCGGAAGAGATAAGTGCTGAAAGCATCTAAGCACGAAACTTGCCCCGAGATGAGTTCTCCCTGAGACTTTAAGTCTCCTGAAGGAACGTTGAAGACGACGACGTTGATAGGCCGGGTGTGTAAGCGCAGCGATGCGTTGAGCTAACCGGTACTAATGAACCGTGAGGCTTAACCTTACAACGCCGAAGATGTTTTGGCG
>NZ_JASCAR010000017.1:0-812 GCF_029967715.1 Klebsiella sp. V115_8 | reverse complement strand
TGTGAACTCGAAGAGTAGGGCGGGACACGTGGTATCCTGTCTGAATATGGGGGGACCATCCTCCAAGGCTAAATACTCCTGACTGACCGATAGTGAACCAGTACCGTGAGGGAAAGGCGAAAAGAACCCCGGCGAGGGGAGTGAAAAAGAACCTGAAACCGTGTACGTACAAGCAGTGGGAGCACCTTTATGGTGTGACTGCGTACCTTTTGTATAATGGGTCAGCGACTTATATTCTGTAGCAAGGTTAACCGTATAGGGGAGCCGCAGGGAAACCGAGTCTTAACTGGGCGTTAAGTTGCAGGGTATAGACCCGAAACCCGGTGATCTAGCCATGGGCAGGTTGAAGGTTGGGTAACACTAACTGGAGGACCGAACCGACTAATGTTGAAAAATTAGCGGATGACTTGTGGCTGGGGGTGAAAGGCCAATCAAACCGGGAGATAGCTGGTTCTCCCCGAAAGCTATTTAGGTAGCGCCTCGTGAACTCATCTTCGGGGGTAGAGCACTGTTTCGGCTAGGGGGTCATCCCGACTTACCAACCCGATGCAAACTACGAATACCGAAGAATGTTATCACGGGAGACACACGGCGGGTGCTAACGTCCGTCGTGAAGAGGGAAACAACCCAGACCGCCAGCTAAGGTCCCAAAGTCATGGTTAAGTGGGAAACGATGTGGGAAGGCACAGACAGCCAGGATGTTGGCTTAGAAGCAGCCATCATTTAAAGAAAGCGTAATAGCTCACTGGTCGAGTCGGCCTGCGCGGAAGATGTAACGGGGCTAAACCATGCACCGAAGCTGCGGCAGCGAC
>NZ_JASCAR010000016.1:0-845 GCF_029967715.1 Klebsiella sp. V115_8 | reverse complement strand
CGCCGTCTTCACCCTTAATTCACGGAGGAATTCATGACCGTTGCCATTACCGATGTCGTCCTGCGCGACGCCCACCAGTCCCTGTTCGCCACCCGTCTGCGTCTCGACGATATGCTCCCCGTCGCCGCTCAGCTGGACGACGTCGGCTACCGCTCGCTGGAGTGCTGGGGCGGCGCCACCTTTGACGCCTGCATCCGCTTCCTCGGCGAGGACCCGTGGGTCCGCCTGCGCGAGCTGAAAAAGGCGATGCCGAAAACCCCGCTGCAGATGCTGCTCCGCGGCCAGAACCTGCTCGGCTACCGTCACTACGCCGACGACGTGGTCGAACGCTTCGTGGAGCGCGCCGTCAAAAACGGCATGGACGTCTTCCGCGTCTTCGACGCCATGAACGACCCGCGCAACATGCAGGCCGCCCTGCAGGCGGTCCGCAGCCACGGCGCCCACGCCCAGGGCACCCTGAGCTACACCACCAGCCCGGCCCACACCCTGCAGACCTGGCTCGACCTCACCGAACAGCTGCTGGAGACCGGCGTCGACTCCATCGCGATTAAAGACATGTCCGGCATTCTCACCCCCGGCGCCGCCTTTGAGCTGGTCAGCGAAATCAAAAAACGCTTTGCCGTCACCCTGCACCTGCACTGCCACGCCACCACCGGCATGGCGGAGATGGCCCTGCTGAAGGCCATTGAAGCCGGCGTCGACGGCGTCGATACCGCCATTTCCTCGATGAGCGCCACCTACGGCCACCCGGCCACCGAAGCGCTGGTGGCCACCCTCGCGGGTACTGAGCACGACACCGGGCTGGATATCCACAAGCTGGAGAGCATCGCGGCGTACTTCCGCGA
>NZ_JASCAR010000015.1:0-2006 GCF_029967715.1 Klebsiella sp. V115_8 | reverse complement strand
GATTGACGTTACCCGCAGAAGAAGCACCGGCTAACTCCGTGCCAGCAGCCGCGGTAATACGGAGGGTGCAAGCGTTAATCGGAATTACTGGGCGTAAAGCGCACGCAGGCGGTCTGTCAAGTCGGATGTGAAATCCCCGGGCTCAACCTGGGAACTGCATTCGAAACTGGCAGGCTAGAGTCTTGTAGAGGGGGGTAGAATTCCAGGTGTAGCGGTGAAATGCGTAGAGATCTGGAGGAATACCGGTGGCGAAGGCGGCCCCCTGGACAAAGACTGACGCTCAGGTGCGAAAGCGTGGGGAGCAAACAGGATTAGATACCCTGGTAGTCCACGCCGTAAACGATGTCGATTTGGAGGTTGTGCCCTTGAGGCGTGGCTTCCGGAGCTAACGCGTTAAATCGACCGCCTGGGGAGTACGGCCGCAAGGTTAAAACTCAAATGAATTGACGGGGGCCCGCACAAGCGGTGGAGCATGTGGTTTAATTCGATGCAACGCGAAGAACCTTACCTGGTCTTGACATCCACAGAACTTAGCAGAGATGCTTTGGTGCCTTCGGGAACTGTGAGACAGGTGCTGCATGGCTGTCGTCAGCTCGTGTTGTGAAATGTTGGGTTAAGTCCCGCAACGAGCGCAACCCTTATCCTTTGTTGCCAGCGGTTAGGCCGGGAACTCAAAGGAGACTGCCAGTGATAAACTGGAGGAAGGTGGGGATGACGTCAAGTCATCATGGCCCTTACGACCAGGGCTACACACGTGCTACAATGGCATATACAAAGAGAAGCGACCTCGCGAGAGCAAGCGGACCTCATAAAGTATGTCGTAGTCCGGATTGGAGTCTGCAACTCGACTCCATGAAGTCGGAATCGCTAGTAATCGTAGATCAGAATGCTACGGTGAATACGTTCCCGGGCCTTGTACACACCGCCCGTCACACCATGGGAGTGGGTTGCAAAAGAAGTAGGTAGCTTAACCTTCGGGAGGGCGCTTACCACTTTGTGATTCATGACTGGGGTGAAGTCGTAACAAGGTAACCGTAGGGGAACCTGCGGTTGGATCACCTCCTTACCTTAAAGAACCTGCCTTTGCAGTGCTCACACAGATTGTCTGATGAAATAGAGCAGTAAATAATCTCTGCAGGCTTGTAGCTCAGGTGGTTAGAGCGCACCCCTGATAAGGGTGAGGTCGGTGGTTCAAGTCCACTCAGGCCTACCAAATTTTCCCTGAATACTGCGTTGTGGCAAAGCTCGCATACTTCAGTATGCTTCGCTTCACCACGCCTTGTCTCAGGAAAAATTACCGGTACAGAGATAACACCGATGGGGCTATAGCTCAGCTGGGAGAGCGCCTGCTTTGCACGCAGGAGGTCTGCGGTTCGATCCCGCATAGCTCCACCATCTTTACTGCGAACACAAGAAAACTTCAGAGTGAACCTGAAAAGGTGCACTGCGAAGTTTTGCTCTTTAAAAATCTGGATCAAGCTGAAAATTGAAACGACACACTGTTTAAGTGTGTTCGAGTCTCTCAAATTTTCGCGACACGATGATGTTTTACGAAACATCTTCGGGTTGTGAGGTTAAGCGACTAAGCGTACACGGTGGATGCCCTGGCAGTCAGAGGCGATGAAGGACGTGCTAATCTGCGAAAAGCGTCGGTAAGGTGATATGAACCGTTATAACCGGCGATGTCCGAATGGGGAAACCCAGTGCAATTCGTTGCACTATCGTTAACTGAATACATAGGTTAACGAGGCGAACCGGGGGAACTGAAACATCTAAGTACCCCGAGGAAAAGAAATCAACCGAGATTCCCCCAGTAGCGGCGAGCGAACGGGGAGCAGCCCAGAGTCTGAATCAGCTTGTGTGTTAGTGGAACGGTCTGGAAAGTCCGACGGTACAGGGTGATAGTCCCGTACACCAAAATGCACAGGCTGTGAACTCGAAGAGTAGGGCGGGACACGTGGTATCCTGTCTGAATATGGGGGGACCATCCTCCAAGGCTAAATACT
>NZ_JASCAR010000014.1:0-2853 GCF_029967715.1 Klebsiella sp. V115_8 | reverse complement strand
GTGGTGGGTGATGACGGGATCGAACCGCCGACCCCCTCCTTGTAAGGGAGGTGCTCTCCCAGCTGAGCTAATCACCCCCGCTGTGTGGAGTCGCATTATAGGGAGAGTTGAAAATGAGTCAACGCCTTTTCTAAAGAATTCGTTCGTTCGTCGTAAAATTAAACAAAGCGATCGCAAAAGCGGCGTCATAGCATGATTTATAAACAAAAACGGCAAACCGTGACGTTCCGACGGGAACAACATTGAGGAATCAGCCCACGGTGTTAGAATATTGACCCATAATTTCCACCGGACATTGCCGGCTATCGGCATCTTTATTAAACGTAAGGCCAATTCATGAAAATCAAAACTCGCTTCGCGCCAAGCCCAACCGGCTATCTGCACGTTGGCGGTGCGCGTACTGCTCTCTATTCCTGGCTTTTTGCCCGTAACCACGGCGGTGAGTTTGTACTGCGTATTGAAGACACCGATCTCGAACGCTCCACCCCGGAAGCAATTGAAGCCATCATGGATGGCATGAACTGGCTGAATCTGCAATGGGACGAAGGTCCCTATTACCAGACTAAACGTTTCGATCGTTATAACAACGTGATCGATGAGATGCTGGAAGCCGGTACCGCTTATAAATGCTATTGCTCAAAAGAGCGTCTGGAAGCGTTGCGCGAAGAGCAAATGGCGAACGGTGAGAAGCCGCGTTACGATGGACGCTGCCGCCATAGCCACGAGCATCATGCCGATGATGAGCCGTGCGTGGTGCGTTTCGCCAACCCGCAGGAAGGGTCGGTTATTTTTGACGATCAGATCCGCGGACCTATCGAGTTCAGCAACCAGGAGCTGGACGATCTGATCATTCGCCGTACCGATGGTTCCCCGACCTACAACTTCTGCGTCGTAGTGGATGACTGGGACATGGCGATCACCCACGTGATCCGTGGTGAAGATCATATCAACAACACGCCGCGCCAGATCAACATCCTTAGAGCGCTGAATGCGCCGGTGCCGGTATACGCGCACGTATCGATGATCAACGGCGACGATGGCAAGAAACTCTCCAAACGCCACGGGGCGGTCAGCGTGATGCAGTATCGCGACGATGGCTACCTGCCGGAAGCGCTGCTGAACTATCTGGTGCGTTTGGGCTGGTCCCATGGCGATCAGGAGATCTTCACCCGCGAAGAGATGATCGAGTTCTTCTCGCTGGGGGCGGTCAGCAAATCCGCGAGTGCGTTCAACACCGACAAGCTGCTGTGGCTGAACCATCATTACATCAATACGCTGCCGGCGGAGTATGTGGCGACGCATCTGCAGTGGCATATTGAGCAGGAAAATATCGATACCCGCAACGGCCCGCAGCTGGCCGAGTTGGTGAAGCTGCTGGGCGAGCGTTGCAAAACGCTGAAAGAGATTGCCCAGAGCTGCCGCTACTTCTATGAAGAGTTCGCTGAATTCGACGCCGACGCGGCGAAGAAACATCTGCGTCCGGTAGCGCGTCAGCCGCTGGAAGTCGTCCGCGACAAGCTGGCGATGATTAGCGACTGGACGGCGGAAAACGTCCACCACGCGATTCAGGCGACCGCTGATGAGCTGGAAGTGGGCATGGGCAAAGTCGGTATGCCGCTGCGCGTGGCCGTTACCGGTGCAGGGCAGTCTCCTGCGCTTGACGTTACCGTCCATGCAATCGGCAAGTCCCGTAGCGTAGAGCGTATCAATAAAGCGCTGGCTTTTATCGCTGAGCGCGAAGGCCAGGCGTCCTGACGGGGACCTGGATGATAAAACGGCAGGATACCCCTGCCGTTTTTTTTGTCTGTTACGCCGGGCTGGCGATGCCGAGGCGGGCAAGAAAACCGCTAATCCCTTCCCGGGCCAGCAGGTCGCGGAGCTGCAGCTGTTCTGCCGGAGTCATCAGTTGCAGGGTTTCTGTGATTTGCCGCCAGATCGCGTCCGCTTCATTGACCAGGTAAGCGCCTGGCGATTCCGCGAGATGATTGTCGCTAAACAGATGGCGTCTGGCGGGAATGTTCGTCAGAAACTCGCGCACCGGTTGGTCGATGACCACCAGCCGCGCTCGGCCTCCTTTGACGCCGGGTATCGTTTCCGTGCGCCATTTCTTCTCACGAACCCAGCGATTGATCGTTTGTCTCGCCAGCCCCAGGCAGTCGGCAAGCTCTGCGGGCGTCATTTTATCTTTTAGTTTCATCATGGTTTACCGATCGCGGATCCCTAACCGAAGCAGTAACCCGGTTATCCCCTCGCGTAACAGCAGCGACATAAGCTGCTTCTGCTCGCTGGGAGTGAGTTCTTTACAGAGGGTCAGCAGCAGCGATTCCAGGTCGCTGTCGTGGGGAGAATAGGTGCCGGGCGTCTCCGCCACGCGCTGGGCGCTGCGGATAAACTCCCTGACTTGCTCATTGACATGGACCAGGCGCGCCTTACCGCCCTGGACGCCAGGCCGCGGAGAGGTCTGCCAGCCTTCTTTCCGCACCCACTTATTGATAGTTTGCCGGCTGTAGCCGGTCAGATGGGCGATTTCTTCAGGTGTCATTCGTTCCTTGAGCATACTATTTCCTGAGTAAATGTATGGGAATTAGCTGTCCATGTTATAGCATCCTTTTACTGGAAAAGGTGACCTGTTTAACTTCTGGCTGCGATAAGGCTCGCAATCTCAGCAGGTTGCCTGCTTTTTCAGCGATTGAATCGAGAAGGATAATTTTGCCGTTGACACCTGAGCGAGGAATTCATATTATGCCGCCCGTCAACACGACACGCTTTACGTTACGGGGCTATAGCTCAGCTGGGAGAGCGCTTGCATGGCATGCAAGAGGTCAGCGGTTCGATCCCGCTTAGCTCCACCAA
>NZ_JASCAR010000013.1:0-3462 GCF_029967715.1 Klebsiella sp. V115_8 | reverse complement strand
TCAATCCCCCCCTCACCGCCATATTCGAGATGAGAGCCTGTACGCAAGTACGGGCTCTTTTCTTTTATATTCTCCGCTGGGGGGACGCCCCCCGGGAAAAGCGAATCCCGAAGCTAATCCTCCTCCATTCGCTGATACTCTTCGCTGAGGTAATCCACCAGCGCTCTAACGGAGGGCAGCAGCCCGCGCCGGGAGGCAAATACCGCATGGATCACTTCCCGCCGCGGCTGCCACTCATCCAGTACCACCTCTAACTCCCCTGACGCCAGCTGATCGCGCACCATCAATAAAGGAAGCTGCACCACCCCCACGCCGGCTATCGCCGCCTCGCGCAGCGCCAGCATATCGGTGGTCACCATTCGCGGCGTGAAATACACCTCCGCCCTTGCCCCTTCAGGCCCGGTAAGCTGCCATTTATGCTGATGCTTGTTCGCCCCCAGGCTGAGCCCCGGCCAGTCGCTCAGCTCAGACGGCGCCTGCGGGCGTCCGAGCCGGGAAATCAGCTGCGAACTGGCCACCAGCCGGTGCCCGCGGTCCGCCAGCACGCGCATCACCAGGTCGCTGTCCTCGATTGGCCGGGGACGGACGCGGATCGCCACATCAATGCCCTCACCGACCACATCCACCCGGCGGTTGGTCGCCTCAAGATGCAATGTTACCCCGGGATAGCGCGCCATAAATCGCGCCAGCATCGGTCCGATATGGACATGCAGCAAGGTGACCGGACAGGTGATCCTGACGCTGCCGCGCGGCTCGGCGCGCAGCGTGTCGACCGCCTGCTGCGCCGCCTCGGCCTCAATCAGCATCGCTTTGCAATGCTGGTAAAAGGTCTGCCCGACCTCGGTGACCGCGAACTGGCGAGTGGTTCGCTGAATCAAACGCACGCCCAACCGCTCCTCGAGTTGCGCAATACGGCGGCTGAGCTTGGATTTCGGCTGGTCAAGCGCTCGCCCCGCCGCGGCGAAACCGCCATGGTCCACGACCTGGACAAACCAGGCGAAGTCATTGAGATCCTGCATCCTTCCTCCATTGTTCCATTTTTGGAACAGTATAGGTCATTTTTGCTTACTACCGCACACGTCGTCCCGGATATAAGCTTATTCACATCAGATACCGATACACAGGAGAAAGCCATGAAACAGATTACAGGAGTCTACACCGCGCCTGCGCAGCATTGGGTAGGCGACGGCTTCCCGGTTCGTTCGATGTTTTCCTATCAGACGCACGGCCAGCAGTTGAGCCCCTTCTTACTGCTCGACTATGCCGGGCCGTACACCTTCCCGGCAGGCAGCGATAAACGCGGCGTCGGTGAGCATCCGCATCGCGGATTCGAAACCGTCACTATCGTCTACGCCGGTGAAGTAGAGCATCGTGACTCAACCGGACGCGGCGGGGTGATCGGCCCAGGCGACGTGCAATGGATGACGGCCGGCGCCGGGATCCTGCACGAAGAGTTCCACTCGGAGGCCTTCACCCGCAGCGGCGGCGAGCTGAAGATGATCCAGCTGTGGGTCAACCTGCCCGCCAAAGACAAAATGACGGCCCCCGGCTACCAGAGCATTACCGCCGGGACAATCCCCACCGCCGCGCTGGCGAATGGCGCCGGACAGGTTCGGGTTATTGCCGGCCAGTATGACGACGTCAGCGGCCCGGCCCATACCTTCTCACCGCTTAACGTGTGGGATCTGCAGCTGAATCAGGGGCACGACCTCACGCTTCGCCAGCCGGAAGGCTGGAGTACTGCGCTGGTGGTACTGGAAGGGGAAGTGATCATCAACGGTTCCGAATCCGCCCGCGAAGGCCAGCTCGCCGTCCTGAGCCAGGCAGGAGACGCACTACACCTGGAGGCGACAACCCAGGCAAAAGTTCTGCTGATGGCCGGCGAACCGCTGCAGGAGCCGATTGTGGGCTATGGCCCCTTTGTCATGAATAACAAAACACAGATCGCAGAAGCCGTTCGCGATTTTAACAGCGGCCGCTTTGGCCAAATCTAACTCATTGAGGTGAATACTATGTCTACTCCCGCTAACTTTAACGGTGCTCGTCCGGTGATTGATGTCAACGATACCGCCATGCTGTTGATTGACCACCAGAGCGGCCTGTTCCAGACCGTCGGCGATATGCCGATGCCAGAGCTGCGCGCTCGCGCCGCCGCGCTGGCGAAGATGGCCTCGCTTGCCGGGATCCCGGTGATCACCACCGCTTCCGTGCCGCAGGGGCCGAACGGTCCGCTGATCCCGGAGATTCATGAGAACGCGCCGCATGCGAAATACATCGCCCGTAAAGGCGAGATCAACGCCTGGGATAACCCGGAATTCGTCGCAGCGGTGAAAGCGACCGGTCGCAAAACGCTGATTATCGCCGGGACCATCACCAGCGTCTGCATGGCCTTCCCGGCGATTGCCGCCGTCGCCGACGGTTATAAAGTGTTTGCCGTGATTGACGCTTCCGGCACCTACAGCAAAATGGCGCAGGAGATCACCCTGGCTCGCGTGGTACAGGCCGGCGTAGTGCCGATGGATACCGCCGCCGTCGCCTCTGAGCTACAGCGTACCTGGAATCGCCCGGACGCCGCAGAATGGGCGGAGGTGTACACCAAAGTCTTCCCGGCCTACCAGCTGCTGATCGAAAGCTACAGCAAAGCGCAGGACGTCGTGAAGAATAACGAACAGCTTGATTCCCAGCGCTAAAACGCCTGCCCCGCTACGTCGCAGCGGGGCGTTGTTCATTGCGTGAGCGGTCGGTAAAGAAAGAAGAAATTATGCTTGACCGTTTAAACGCAACTCCCTATAGTAGCGCCCCGTTGCCCACCCAAGGTGAGCAGCAAGACAATATGGTGAGGTGTCCGAGTGGCTGAAGGAGCACGCCTGGAAAGTGTGTATACGGCAACGTATCGGGGGTTCGAATCCCCCCCTCACCGCCATATTCGAGATGAGAGCCTGTACGCAAGTACAGGCTCTTTTCTTTTATATTCTCCGCTGGGGGGGATGAGAACCCCCGACCGGGGTTCGACAACTGGCAACGCCAGTTGGACAGACCGCGAGCCCGCGAGCGGGCTGCCCCGCAGGGGCGAGCGAAGCGAGTCAATCCCCCCCTCACCGCCATATTCGAGATGAGAGCCTGTACGCAAGTACAGGCTCTTTTCTTTTATATTCTCCGCTGGGGGGGATGAGAACCCCCGACCGGGGTTCGACAACTGGCGCAGCCAGTTGGACAGACCGCGAGCCCGCGAGCGGGCTGCCCCGCAGGGGCGAGCGAAGCGAGTCAATCCCCCCCTCACCGCCATATTCGAGATGAGAGCCTGTACGCAAGTACAGGCTCTTTTCTTTTATATTCTCCGCTGGGGGGGATGAGAACCCCCGACCGGGGTTCGACAACTGGCGCAGCCAGTTGGACAGACCGCGAGCCCGCGAGCGGGCTGCCCCGCAGGGGCGAGCGAAGCGAGTCAATCCCCCCCTCACC
>NZ_JASCAR010000012.1:0-4087 GCF_029967715.1 Klebsiella sp. V115_8 | reverse complement strand
AAAGACTGAGCTTTTTGTTTTTGCGTTTAAAAAGAACCCCGTCCCGAAAGGTGCGGGGTTTTTTGCTGTGTGGGGTATATTTCCCCGGTGGTGCTGTGCTTACCGGGGCTACGGACCTTGCGGGTTCTGTAGCCCGGACCGGTACACCACATCACCACCGTTAGCGCCCGCAATATTATTGCCTCTGTAATCAGGCAAGCCTTCCCCCGCCAGATACGGTAAACTAACGCCGATTTTGCATCAGGAAGCCACTATGAACCACTCCCTCAAACCCTGGAATACCTTTGGCATTGAGCGATCCGCCAATACGATAGTACGCGCCGAAACTGAACAACAGTTATTAAGCGCCTGGCAAACCGCTGTCGCGGCTGGCGAACCCACGCTAATCCTTGGGGAAGGCAGTAACGTCCTGTTTCTGAACGACTATGCCGGTACGGTGATCCTCAACCGAATTATGGGGATCGAGGTGAGCGAAACCCCGGATGCCTGGCGCTTGCACGTCGGCGCCGGCGAAAACTGGCATCAACTGGTGCAGTTCACGCTACAGCATGCGATGCCTGGTCTGGAAAATCTGGCATTAATCCCTGGTTGCGCAGGATCTTCGCCTATCCAGAATATTGGCGCTTACGGCGTCGAATTGCAGCGGGTTTGCGAATATGTTGACTGCATCGAGCTGGAAACGGGACGTAAACAACGCCTTTCCGCAGCGGAATGCCGTTTCGGCTATCGCGACAGCATCTTTAAACATGAATATCAGGACCGCTACGCCATCGTCGCGATTGGTCTGGCGTTAGAGAAAGCGTGGCGACCGGTGCTGAGCTACGGTGATTTAACACGTCTCGATCCGCAGACTGTCACCCCGCAGCAGGTATTCGATGCGGTCTGTCATATGCGAATGACTAAATTGCCGGATCCAAAGATTAACGGTAATGCTGGCAGCTTTTTTAAGAACCCGATCGTCAGCGCTCAGGTTGCTGAAGCGCTGCTGGCGCAGTTCCCTGATGCACCGCACTATCCGCAGGCAAACGGCAGCGTCAAGCTGGCCGCTGGCTGGCTAATCGATCAATGTCAGCTCAAAGGACAACGCATCGGCGGCGCGGCCGTGCATCGACAGCAGGCGCTGGTACTGATTAATGAAGATCAAGCGACCAGTGAGGATGTGATAAAGCTTGCCCATTATGTTCGCCAGCAGGTGGGTGCGAAATTCAATGTATGGCTTCAACCCGAGGTGCGCTTCATTGGAACGCATGGTGAAGTCAACGCAGAGGAGAGCATTGCGTGAAAGACCATACTATCCCTTTAACGCTAATTTCTATCCTTGCTGATGGTGAGTTTCACTCAGGTGAACAGCTTGGCGAGCAGTTAGGCATGAGCCGGGCGGCGATTAATAAGCATATCCAGACTTTACGCGACTGGGGCGTTGATGTGTTTACCGTACCGGGCAAGGGTTACAGCCTGCCAGAGCCTATTCATCTTTTGGATGAGAAAAAGATCTCCCAACAGATAGAGCATGGCCGAGTGACTGTCCTTCCGGTAATCGACTCCACTAACCAATATTTGCTGGACAGACTGGATGAGCTGACGTCCGGCGATGCCTGCGTGGCTGAATATCAGCAGGCAGGGCGGGGTCGACGAGGCAGAAAATGGTTTTCCCCCTTTGGCGCGAATCTCTATCTCTCAATGTACTGGCGTCTGGAGCAGGGCCCGGCAGCGGCTATTGGCCTAAGCCTGGTGATCGGTATTGTGATCGCTGAAGTGCTGCAGCAGCTCGGGGCCGAACAGGTTCGCGTGAAATGGCCAAACGATATTTACCTGCAGGATCGTAAGCTGTCAGGGATCCTCGTGGAACTGACGGGGAAAACGGGCGATGCCGCACAAATCGTCAGCGGCGCGGGTATCAACCTTGTGATGCGTCGCGTGGAGTCTGATGTCGTCAATCAGGGTTGGATCAGCCTTCAGGAAGCAGGGGTGGTCATCGATCGTAACCTCCTCGCCGCGCGCCTGATTAAAGAGCTGCGCCTGGGGCTGGAGCTGTTCGAGCAGGAAGGGTTGGCTCCTTATCTGCCGCGCTGGGAAAAACTGGATAACTTTATTCATCGTCCGGTAAAACTGATTATCGGTGATAAAGAAATTTATGGCATTTCCCGCGGTATTGACGCCCAGGGGGCGCTATTGCTGGAGCAGGATGGTGTGATAAAAGCCTGGGTCGGTGGTGAAATATCATTGCGCAGCGCAGAATAAAAAAGGGAGCTTCGGCTCCCTTTGCTTTATTTCCGTAAGCGTACCTGATTAACGGAATGATTGGCGCTCTTGGTCATAATCAGGCTGGCGCGCTCGCGGGTTGGAAGGATGTTTTCCTTGAGATTCATTAGGTTAATCTCATTCCATAGCGAGGTGGCAATATCCACCGCTTCTTCCTTCGACAGCTTGGCGTAATTATGGAAATAAGAATCCGGGTCGGTAAATGCTCCTTCCCGGAATTTAAGAAAGCGGTTGATATACCAGCTTTTCAATAATTCTTCCGGGGCATCGACATAAATAGAAAAGTCGACAAAATCCGATACGAATACATGATGCGGATCGTGTGGATAATCCATCCCACTTTGCAGAACATTCAGTCCTTCAAGAATGAGAATATCCGGTTGCGCGACAGTTTTATCGCCGTCGGGTATAACATCATAAATTAGATGGGAATAAACCGGTGCAGTTGCCTGTGGTACTCCTGATTTGAGATCGGAGACAAACTTCACCAGCCGATGCATATCATAAGACTGCGGAAAGCCTTTCTTCTTCATTAACCCACGTTCTTTCAAAACCGAGTTAGGGTGCAAAAATCCGTCAGTGGTAATGAGTTCGACATGGCGATGCTCAGGCCAACGGCTAAGCAAGGCCTGCAGTACACGGGCGGTGGTGCTTTTACCCACCGCAACGCTGCCAGCTATGCTGATTATATAGGGAATTCGCTGACCGTTGGTGCCAAGAAATTGTTCGAGAACCGCCTGACGACGCAGGTTAGAACTAATATAGAAGTTGAGCAAACGCGACAGCGGCAAATAGATCTCAGCAACCTCTTCCAGAGAGAGATCTTCGTTGATGCCTTTTAACCGCGTGATTTCTTCCTCGGTTAACGTCATCGGGACAGAATCACGAAGTGCAGCCCATTGGTGGCGGTTAAATTGTAGGTACGGTGTCATTAACGTCTGCTCTTTTTGGCTCATAAGCATGTTCTTACCATCACCGAATACGTTGAAACGGCGATGCTTCACACGAGTTAATCAGGACAATGGGCAGGAGGGTAACACCAGATTGCTGGGAATAATAAGAAAAAAACTCATTGAATGCTGCTTTCTCGCGCCAGCGTCACAAGAGAGGAATAAGTTTCTTATGCTTTGCAAAGCATGGTCTTTGCTAACAGGATAGTGCTAACGGCCTGCTGCCTTTCAGGCTGCGGTCAGCATACGTTCCGGGTAAACGTGGATGACCGGAACCGCGCCTGCTGTGCTGTTTGCTGGCGATTATTTGCACTCCGTTGTTTGAAATTACACCGTTTTTTCGCGTAAGAGCACAAAATGTGAGCAAGAGAACGTTTTATGCAAATTTTTAGTTGCATGAACTCGCTCCTCTCCCTAGAATGCGCGCTACTTGATGCCGACTTAGCTCAGTAGGTAGAGCAACTGACTTGTAATCAGTAGGTCACCAGTTCGATTCCGGTAGTCGGCACCATAACAATTTGGGTGGGGTTCCCGAGCGGCCAAAGGGAGCAGACTGTAAATCTGCCGTCATCGACTTCGAAGGTTCGAATCCTTCCCCCACCACCACTTTCTGGCGACGCTTTGCGTAGCCGGAGTTGGTTGGGTAAACTAATCAGCTCAATACTACAGAGAGCAGTCTCTTTAGTATTACAGAAAGAACTGGGTAGCCGAGTTTCAGGATGCGGGCATCGTATAATGGCTATTACCTCAGCCTTCCAAGCTGATGATGCGGGTTCGATTCCCGCTGCCCGCTCCAGACGTGCTGATATGGCTCAGTTGGTAGAGCGCACCCTTGGTAAGGGTGAGGTCCCCAGTTCGACTCTGGGTATCAGCAC
>NZ_JASCAR010000011.1:0-11299 GCF_029967715.1 Klebsiella sp. V115_8 | reverse complement strand
CCGGTTGAAAAACACTAAAAAAAACCCCCCCCCCCCCCGCACAGAGCCTGATTTATACCCGCCGGCGCACGGAACTGGCCGGCAGGTAGCCTCCGCAAAAATCCCCGAAAATACCGCTATTTTTCTCGAATTAAGCCATGCATCCACAGGGTGCATGGTTTTGCATTCGCTTTCCCGTCCCGTCACTCCCTTCGCAACCCTGTCCCGGCGCGGCCTGAGCGCGTCGCTGTGAGGTTCGATTCGATGTGAGGTATGAAAATACTTATAATTGTAGTGGGTTTCTGAGGAGCTCAGATAGGGGGGAGAAAAGTCTACTCAGAGGATTGCTCAAGCGTATGTATCACGTATTTGACAATGAGACGGAGGTATAGTGTTGCGAGTGTATAAAATGATAAAGAGTTTTTAAATCTTATCTTTACCCCTCCTTTCATTCCATGTTGGGCCGAGAGGAGGGAGCTTTTATCCATCTAATCAGGAGGTGAGGCGGTAATGAAAACAGTGTGTAAGTAGAGCGAACTACTAAAATATTAATCAATCAGCACTTTTTCTTTTAAGCCATGGAATATTTCTAGCCTACAATTTTTTGAGAGTCTGTGCCTAAATGACATTGCTGACGCAGTATACTTTATGACTTTTCTCATCCTCATTTGGAGAAGAGGTAGTAAATAGTCTTTTCCAGAAATAAAGGGGTGTTTTTTCTCACTTTTACTAATGAATTGGCTTATTTCATTTAACCGGTTTTCATATACATTCTTACCCACCCTGGATATTATTTCTGCCTTTCTCAAGGATAGTTTAGAATAAACTTTACTAGCATCTACAAAACCAGTGTCGTCATTCAAATAATCATTGACTTTTAAACTTACAGTTGGTAGTTCGGGTGTCATTTCCATGGAAATGACGTAACATATAAAAAGATCAATTAGTACTGTTTCATTATGATTTATCCATTCTTGAAATTCTAGTTCGACCTTTATGTCTTCATATTCTTTAGTCGGTTCTTCATCTACTAAAAAATCGATGGAGGCATTCTCACAAATTAATGTATTTTCAATGCAATACTCACGTAGGATGAAAAGTCCTGGTAAGTCAGGATTGCAGTTTCTTAACAGATAAAGATCGCCGTCTACAATATAAACACGTGGTCTTGAACGTTTGTTTTCGTCTCTTTTACAGGCTTCAATAACAGCATCTCTTCCACCTAAAGGGAAAATGTTTTCTATTCTATAATCATCTTCAAAATATCGGCTTAATAATTTTGAATATAATTTATTATATCCATTTGCTGTATCTTCAGTATAAATGTCAATATCATTATAATCTTCAAAGAAGATAGATTTAGCTTTTTTTGCCTTCGCGCTTCTTCTCAACATATTATCGACCTACCCTTATCCCTTTATCTTCTAGATCGCCAACAATTTCTGGGGAGTGAGTTGCCATTATAAATTGTGTTCTTGGGCTAATGCCTAATATTTCTTCTGAAAACATTTCTTGCCATTTCATATGGAGAGATAATTCGGGCTCATCAATAATTATTATGCTGGAACGTCCAGTTTTTTTATTGAATAATACATTGGCTGTCATGATTATTAATTGTCGTTCACCAGACGATAGGCTATCTATTAAGCATCTTTTACCATCAGGCCTTATTACCTCTACTCGACCAACTGTATTTATTTCAATGTGTTTATTAGTTTCGGATAAAAATTTATTTACGATAGTTTGGAATGTTATGATTGGGCCGTAAAGCTTGCTAACCCTGCTATTAGAACTATCTATTACATCTAAAATATCAGCAACACGATCTATTTGTGCTTTGTTTACAAGCCAGTTTATATTAAAGCCTTTACCATCAGATTCTTTAAGTTCTTCAAAAAGAGTTTCTATTCTTTTGAAAAAAGAATCCATTTCTTTAATTAATGAATCGTCTACCTTTCCTATTTTATGTATGGCTGCTTTAATCTCCTCTTTCCTTTTTATTATATTTTGTCTTTCTCTCCAGTTCATGCTGGACTTATCAAATGTTTCAAGATTAAAATCAGTAAATTTAAAAGAGGATTTCAGAATTTTATCTCTAAGATAAAACCCTTGATTTTCTTCAAAATCTCTAATTCTTCTATAGGTATCTTGAATTAACATTTCAGTGCTAATCAACGCTTCACCAAGTGTCCCATAAACTCTTCGTTTCGGTGAATTGACCCTGCGGCGATAAAATATTTCATTTGGAGGTATGTATTCATTATTTTCATGATAATCAGTTTTTCTATCCAGACCAAGAAAGATTGGTTTGTCTAGTTTTTTTAGTCTTAGGTAAATTTCATTTGAGAAATTATCCCTCTCTATTTTTTGGTATATTTCATCTTCATCATCCTTGCTGTTTAGTATGTATTTTTCTGAGTTGTTAATATTGGGTATTGAGAGTACTTTTCTGCTTCCTGATATACTTATATCAATGCTGCTTTCATTTTTATAAACGTATATTTCAACTTTTTGTGACTCATCAAGAATAACCAATCTAATTTTTTCAAATGGCAACGTGATAATGTCTTTAATATTCGGGTTTATAATTGCTTGTAACAATCTAAGAACAGTTGTTTTTCCCGAGCCATTACCACCGATAAGGAATGTTATATCCTCATTAAATGAAATATTTAAATCAAGATACCCGTACACTTTACTTGCAAATAAAGTTAGTATTTTCATAAGGTAAAACCCTCATTCATTGTTAAAAAATCTCCGTATTGTTGAAGCATATCCCTTCTCATTTCAAAGTATTGAGCATGATTAAACGTACCGCGAATGCGATTTTTGTCTACATGTGCTAGTTGCATTTCTTTCCATGCACTGTCAAATCTATTCTCGTGTAATATTGTTGACATGGTGTGCCGAAAACCGTGCCCTGTAAGTTTTCCACCGTATCCAATACGCTTGATGACCTGATTTATACTCGCTTCACTCATAGGCTTACTCGGATCGTTCCGCACCGGAAAAACATAACGATAGTTCCCAGACATGATCTTCAGTTCATTGAGTAAATCTAACGCCTGAGTCGACAATGGCACAAGATGGGATCTGCGCATTTTCATCCTTTCAGTAGGAATTTCCCAAATTGCGTAATCCAGATCAAATTCTTGCCATAATGCCGCACGCAATTAGATGGTTCTCACACCCGTAATCATGAGTAATTCGTAGCAATCTGGACAAGTGACTCGCAGTGTAACTGTCTAAGCCACTTAGAAAATCTGGTAGCTCATCTGCTTTTGGGAACGGAAAATGATTGGATTGGTGTACTTCGAGAGCGCTGGAAAGATCTGCCGCAGGATTGTACTCCGCTCTACCCTTTACAATTGCGTAGAGAAACACTTCGGAGCAACGCTGATGCACTTTCCGCATTTTCTCCAACGCCCCGCGTTTTCAATTTTACGCAGTACGTTAAGCAGCTCCAGCGGTTTTATCTTTCCCACTTTCCTTGTTCCAACATAAGGGAAAATGTTGTTTTTAAACGCTTCTATGACATCTGACACATATCCTGCCGACCATTTGGCGGTCTTCATGTGATGCCACTCTCTAGCTATCTTTTCGAACGCACTTCCGGATTCCGTTTGCAAAGCGACCTTCTGCTCTTTTCGAACCTCATTCGGGTTCTTTCCTTCCGCGACCAGCTTTCGGGTATCGTCGTGATGAGGGCGAGCATCGGCAAGGTTGATAGTCGGATACACACCAGGCGAGATCATTTTGGGCTTACCGACATAGCGATAGAGGAACAGCCAGCTTTTGCTTCCATTAGGTTCTATAAACAATGACAAGCCTTGCCGATCCCCAAACGTATAGGGTTTATCTTCGGGCTTAGTGCAGCGAATCTGCATATCATTGAAAGGCGTGTGTATAGGAATCCAGGACCGAACAAGGACATATACGCAATCCTAAGTACATTAAGTATATGATTTACTAAAAATTATGGGCAATGATGGACTAAAAAGCAGTAAAATCGTTACAAATCAGGGTAGTTATGGATAAATACGGACATTTGGGGAAGTTGAAATGGTGCCGATAATAGGAGTCGAACCTACGACCTTCGCATTACGAATGCGCTGCTCTACCAACTGAGCTATATCGGCCCTGCAAGAGGTGTTCACGAGCGTGAATCACGAGGCAAAAGGTTAGAACTTAGCGGGCGATGCGTCAATAGTCAGTGGAATCAACTGCCTATTTTTGCATCGCCCGTTCTCATTTACGCACGAATGGTATCGTCGCCGAAACCAATCCACTTATAGGTGGTTAACGCTTCCAGCCCCATCGGGCCGCGGGCGTGCAGCTTCTGGGTGCTGACCGCCACCTCCGCGCCAAGGCCGAACTGGCCGCCGTCGGTGAAGCGCGTGGAGGCGTTCACGTAGACCGCGGAAGAGTCCACTTCATTGATAAAGCGGTTGGCGTTACGCAGGGTCCGGGTCAGGATGGCGTCGGAGTGCTGGGTGCCATGCTCGCGGATATGGGCGATAGCCTCATCCATATCGGCCACCACTTTGACGTTCAGATCCAGCGACAGATACTCGTCGTCATACTGCTCCGCTTTCACCGGCTCGACCTTCGCTGGGCCGTTTTGCAGCGTGGGCAGGGCGGAGGGGGCGGCGTGCAGGGTGACGCCGCTCTCGGCCATCTGCTTGCTTAACGCCGGCAGGAAGGTGTCGGCGATGTTGCGGTGTACCAGCAGCGTTTCCACGGTATTGCAGGTGCTCGGCCGCTGGGTCTTGGCGTTGACAATGATCTTCAGCGCAGGGGCGATCTCGGCGGTTTCATCAACGAAGATATGGCACACGCCAATCCCGCCGGTGATCACCGGGATCGTTGACTGCTCGCGGCACAGCTTGTGCAGGCCCGCGCCGCCGCGGGGGATCAGCATATCGATGTATTTATCCATCTTCAGCATTTCCCCCACCAGCGCGCGATCCGGGCTCTCGATAGCCTGTACCGCGGCGGCCGGCAGACCGCACTCCTGCAGCGCTTGCTGGATCACCTTCACCGTGGCGGCGTTGGTGCGCCAGGTCTCTTTCCCGCCGCGCAGGATCGCCGCGTTGCCGGTTTTCAGGCACAGGGAGGCGACGTCGACCGTCACGTTGGGACGCGCTTCATAAATCACGCCAATCACCCCCAGCGGGACGCGGCGACGTTCAATACGCAGGCCGCTGTCCAGCAGCCCGCCGTCGATCACCTGGCCGACCGGGTCGGCCAGATTGCACACCTGGCGCACATCGCTGGCGATGCCGCTCAGACGCGCCGGGGTCAGCGCAAGGCGATCGAGCATCGCTTCACTCAGACCATTGGCGCGAGCTTCCGCTAAATCTTCCGCGTTGGCGCGCAGAATATCGTCGGTCTGCGCTTCCAGATAATCGGCGATCTTTTCCAGTACCTGGTTCTTTTCCCGGCTGGAGAGTAACGCCAGCTGCCAGGAGGCCGCTTTGGCGGCAATGCCCATTTGTTCCAGCATTTTCAGCTCCTTAACGGATGATCATATCATCGCGGTGGACGGCCACCGGGCCGTATTCATAGCCCAGAATGGCATCGATTTGCTGCGAGTGCTGGCCGGCGATAAGGCGCAGCGCGTCGCTGTTGTAGCGGCTGACGCCGTGCGCGATATCGCGTCCTTCGCTATTGCGGATGCGGATCACTTCGCCGCGGGAGAAGTTGCCGCTGACGATTTTGATGCCTTTTGGCAGCAGCGAGCTGCCTCGTTCGAGGATCGCCTGGGTCGCGCCCGCATCGACGGTCAGCTCACCGGCCGGCGGGGCGCCGAAGATCCAGCGCTTACGGTTCTCCAGCGGAGACTCCTGCGCGTGGAAGCAGGTGCCTACCGGCAGGCCTTCCATCGCGTGGCCGATGACGTCCGGGCGGTTGCCGGCGGCGATAATAGTATCAATCCCCGCGCGGCAGGCGACGTCCGCGGCCTGCAGCTTGGTGCCCATGCCGCCGGTGCCGAGTCCGGATACGCTGTCGCCGGCGATGGCGCGCAGCGCGTCGTCGATGCCGTAGACGTCTTTAATCAGCTCCGCCTGCGGGTTGCTGCGCGGGTCGGCGGTGAACAGGCCTGGTTGGTCGGTTAACAGCAGCAGCTTATCCGCCCCGGCGAGGATCGCGGCCAGCGCGGAGAGATTGTCGTTATCGCCCACTTTGATTTCCGCGGTGGCGACGGCGTCGTTTTCGTTAATGACCGGGACGATGCTGTTATCCAGCAGGGCGCGCAGGGTGTCGCGGGCGTTGAGGAACCGTTCTCTGTCTTCCATGTCGGCGCGGGTCAGCAGCATCTGGCCAACGTGAATGCCATAGATAGAAAACAGCTGTTCCCACAGCTGGATCAGACGGCTTTGTCCCACCGCCGCCAGCAACTGCTTGGAGGCGATGGTGGCGGGCAGTTCCGGGTAACCAAGGTGCTCGCGCCCGGCGGCAATGGCCCCGGAGGTCACGATGACAATACGGTGTCCCATGGCGTGCAGCTGTGCGCACTGGCGCACGAGCTCGACGATATGGGCGCGGTTCAGGCGACGGGACCCGCCTGTTAAAACACTGGTGCCCAGTTTTACCACCAGCGTCTGGCTTTCACTCATGATTCTCTGCCGTTCAAAAGGAATATCGATATCGAGCTGATGTTGTAGCAGGAGTCGGCCCGCTTGCCAACACCCGGGGCGGCGGGCGCGCCATTTTATTGCGCGGGATCGGGCATTCTGGAGAGGGAGTATGACAAAAATATGTCAGATACATTTAAATACGCTTTTTTATAAAAAGTTCCACCTTGTCATAAATATTTAATCTCCCGGCGTTAAAAAACCTCCTGTTTTTGATGGGCGAGCGCCCGCAATTGAATAGCGCGTATAAATAAATCACCAGGACTGAATAATGAAAAAGAGTACTCTGGCATTAATGATGATGGGCTTTGTGGCTTCAACGGCGACGCAGGCAGCGGAAGTTTATAATAAGAACGCGAACAAGCTGGATGTGTACGGCAAGATCAAAGCCATGCATTACTTCAGCGACTATGACAGCAAGGATGGCGATCAGACCTACGTGCGTTTCGGTATTAAAGGCGAAACGCAGATTAACGAAGACCTGACCGGCTATGGCCGTTGGGAATCTGAATTCTCCGGTAACAAAACCGAGAGCGACTCCAGCCAGAAGACTCGTCTGGCGTTCGCCGGGCTGAAGCTGAAGAACTACGGCTCCTTCGATTATGGTCGTAACCTTGGCGCCCTGTACGACGTGGAAGCCTGGACCGATATGTTCCCGGAATTCGGCGGCGATTCCTCTGCTCAGACCGATAACTTTATGACCAAGCGCGCCAGCGGTCTGGCGACCTACCGCAACACCGACTTCTTCGGTCTGGTGGATGGCCTGGATATGACCCTGCAGTACCAGGGTAAAAACGAAGGTCGTGAAGCGAAGAAACAGAACGGCGACGGCGTTGGCACCTCGTTAAGCTATGACTTCGGCGGCAGCGACTTCGCCGTCAGCGCGGCCTACACCAGCTCCGACCGTACCAACGATCAGAACCTGCTGGCTCGCGGCCAGGGTTCGAAAGCGGAAGCCTGGGCGACCGGCCTGAAATATGACGCCAACAACATCTACCTGGCGACCATGTACTCTGAAACCCGTAAGATGACCCCGATCAGCGGCGGCTTTGCCAACAAAGCGCAGAACTTTGAAGCGGTGGCGCAGTATCAGTTCGACTTCGGTCTGCGTCCGTCCCTCGGCTATGTGCTGTCGAAAGGGAAGGATATCGAAGGGGTGGGGAGCGAAGATCTGGTTAACTACATTGACGTGGGCCTGACCTACTACTTCAACAAAAACATGAACGCCTTCGTGGATTACAAAATCAACCAGCTGAAAAGCGATAACAAACTCGGCATCAACGATGACGACATCGTCGCGCTGGGCATGACCTACCAGTTCTGATCAACTTCAGAACCACCCGCCGCAGCCCAGGCTGCGGCTTTTTTTTAGCGGCGGTTCTTCGCCAGATGCAGGGTGTCGCTGTTCATGGTGATCTGCGCGTTATACTCCTTCGGCAGACGGCGCGCCTGATAGAACGCCGACTCCCAGTAAGGGTTGTCCAGCGAAGAGCGCATCACGCCCTGGCTGCTCGAGGCGTGAAGGAAATTATGATCGGTATCGTAAAAGCCAACGTGCATACCGGCCCGGGTGCGGAAGAAAACCAGATCGCCGGGACGTAAATCGCGCTTATTGACCCGCACGCCCATGTGCAACAGCTCACGGGTGGTGATCCGCTCCATCGGCAGGTTAAAGCGATCCTTCAGCGTGCGCCAGACGAAACCCGAGCAGTCGACGCCGCTTTGTTCAGTCCCGCCCCATTCATAGGGGGTTCCCTGCCAGGTGTGCATCTGGTCATGCAGAGCCGCTACCACCGGGATCAGATCGTCCGATCCGCTATCAATGGTCATATCCGCATGAGATTTTGTGTGTTTTGCCTGTTTCGGTGAGGAGGAGCATCCTGCCAACAACAAAAAAGGAATTAACAAGAGAGCATGCTTCAGTTTTGGCTTCATATCGTTATTTTCGAAGTAGCAAGCAGACTGCTTTGTTTTATAGCCGATTAAAAAGAACGGCTAAATAAGCTGATGCCGCCTTTACGTTTATTTACGATTAAAAATAAACAACGATGGGATGGATCAGCCATAAAGGGCAGTTGTCACTTCGCAACAGTCTGTGCCAGGATTCTGTCATCAACATCTCACGAGGCATTCCATGACGCATAACGCCATCGCCGCCGAGACTTTACCCGGCGCCGCTTTCGACGCGGGGTGGATGACGTCTGCGCCTCATTATTGCTTCGCCACGCTCTGCCCACCGCCTCCCCCTCCAGACCGGGTTGTTTTCGGCGCTTAACGCCGTCTTTCCAGGCGCTTACCTGCCGGTATGACGCTTGATACCTTGTGTTTGACGTTCGGGAGCATGCTATGCACGTTCGCTATTCTCTGCTCGCCTCGCAGGCGACAACGGCCACCTTTGTGCTGCTGTGGGGCAGCGCGGCCATTTTTACCCGCTGGGGACTGGACAACGCCTCGCCGATGGCGCTGCTGGTCTTTCGTTTTCTGATTGCCCTGGCAGCGCTGGCGCCGCTGGCCATCGCCCGTCGACGCTGGCTGCCCGCGCCGGGCACTCGCCTGCAGACAGCGGCCACCGGCCTGATGCTGATTGGCGGCTATTCGGTCTGTTACTTCGAGGCGATGGCCAACGGCGTGACGCCGGGGCTTATCGCCACCATCATGGGGATCCAGCCCATCCTTACGCTTTGCGTGGTGGAGCGCCGCCTGCAGGGGCGGCGGCTGTTGGGGCTGCTGATTGCCCTGGCGGGGCTGGTGCTGCTGGTGTGGCGCAGCCTGGCGGCGTCGCCGATGGCGATGACAGGGATCCTGTTTGCGCTGGCGGCTCTGCTGCTGATGACCTTTGGCGCGCTGTGGCAAAAGCGCAGCCGCCAGTCGCCGGCGGATGTCCTGCCGCTGCAGTATGCCGTTAGTCTGGGGCTGTGCCTGTTGATCGCCCCGGTCAGCGGCTTCCGGTTTACCGTTAACGTCGGGTTGATTATTCCGGTGCTGTTTCTCGGGCTGCTGATTTCGGTGGTCGCCCAGCTGCTGCTGTACCGTCTGCTGAGCGCAGGGAATATCGTCAATGTCACCAGCCTCTTTTATCTGGTGCCAGCGATCACGGCGCTGCTGGATTATCTGCTGCTGGGCAATCGGCTGCCGGCGGCGGCGATGGTCGGTATGGTGGCGATCGTCGGCGGGATTGTGCTGGTGTTCCGCACCGGCAAGGTCCGCGCCGGCTGACGGCGAGCCGGGCGCGGTGGCGTCCGGTTCATTTTCCTGTCATCTTTTTTACGCATGCTCCCGGCAGCTTATTTTGACCAGTAAGGGAAGGTACCATGGGCAACACGCTGACGATTTTCGATCTCGATAACACCCTGATACAGGGCGATAGCAGTACGATCTGGAGCCAGTTTATGGTTCGCGAAGGGCTGGCGACGCAGAAGGGGTATCTTGCCCGCGAGGCGCGGCTGATGGCGGATTATGACCGGGGAGAGATGAATATCGCCGATTATATGGCCCTGATCCAGGCCCCGCTGGCCGGAATACCGAAATCGGACGTAGACGCGCTGGTGGCCCGCTGCGTGCGTGAGGCGATCCTGCCCCGGGTCTATCCGAAGGCGTGGGAACTGATTCGTCGTCTGCGGGCCGAGGGGGAGCCGATGCTGATTATCTCCGCCTCGGTTAGCCTGCTGGTGCAGGCGGTGGCCGCCGCGCTGGAGATTGAGCAGGCGCTGGGCATTGACGTGGCGATGGTCGACGGCAGCTACAGTGGGGAGATTGCCGGGATCCCCAGCTATCAGCAAGGGAAGGTGGCGCGTCTGGCGCAGTGGCGCGAGGCGCATCCGCAGTATAACGGCGAGGTGACTTTTTACACCGATTCCATTAACGATCTGCCGCTGTGCCTGCATGCGGATCGCGTGCGGCTGGTCAATCCCTGTCCGCAGCTGCAGGCGGCCGGTGCCGGATATGGCTGGCCGGTGCTGAGCTGGCGGCTGGAATAGCGGAGCGGATAAATGCTTCTGCGGGTTCAGTCGTTGTCGGCTGGGCAAGGCGTGAGCCGCTATCCGGCATAAAGGGGGCTTCGTACTGGCGGTCATTGCCCGGCGGCGCTACGCTTGCGCGGGCCTACAGACTGAGCTGGCGGCTGGAATAGCAGACCGGATAAATGCTTCTGCGGGTTCAGTCGTTGTAGGCCGGGTAAGGCGCAGCCGCCACCCGGCATAAAGGCGGCTTCGTGCCGGTGGTCGTTGCCCGGCGGCGCTGCGCTTGCGTGGGCCTACGGGGTGTGAGCCTGTGAGAGGAACTTGTAGGCCGGGTAAGGCGCAGCCGCCACCCGGCAACATCACGGGTACCGCGCCTGGCGTCTCGCCCGGCGGCGCTGCGCTTGCGTGGGCCTACGGGGGGTGAGCCTGTGAGAGGAACTTGTAGGCCGGGTAAGGCGCAGCCGCCACCCGGCAACATCACGGGTACCGTGCCTGACGTCTCGCCCGGCGGCGCTGCGCTTGCACGGGCCTGAACGCCAGCCGGACTGTTTCCTGGAGAGGGGAAGCACTGCCGTGTGGTTGTTTATGTTATCTGTGGCTTCAGCGTAGTTTGCGCTCCCGGTTCGTCTTCTGCGTTATGTCCCTTATGGCGCAGGGAGCGCACAGGGGGCGGCCAGTCGCCGCCGCCCCCTGTACCCCCGGGCTCCGGCCAGCAAAATCGCC
>NZ_JASCAR010000010.1:0-14739 GCF_029967715.1 Klebsiella sp. V115_8 | reverse complement strand
AGGGAATATCCCGGATGGCGGCGCGTAGCGCCTTATCCGGGCTACCCGACGGTCTGGAACCGTAGCCCTGCTAAGCGTAGCGCGAGCAGGGAAGCCGGTATCTATGCTACAACTTCTTACGCAATAACCGCAGCGCGTTAGCCGTTACCAGTACGGTGGCGCCGGTATCCGCCAGCACCGCCAGCCACAGGCCGGTCAGGCCGAGCAGGGTGGTGACAAGGAAAATCCCCTTCAGCCCTAAGGCAATCGCGATGTTCTGGCGAATATTCGCGTGGGTCGCCCGCGCCAGGGAGATCATCTGCGCCAGGCCGGTCAGACGGTTGTGGGTCAGCGCGGCGTCGGCGGTCTCCAGCGCCACGTCGGTGCCGCTGCCCATGGCGATGCCGATGGTCGCCGCCTTCATCGCCGGGGCGTCGTTGATGCCGTCCCCGACCATCGCCAGCGGCGCATCGGCATTCAGCGCCATCACCGCTTCGACTTTGTCCGCCGGCAGCAGGCCGGCGCGGAATTCCAGCCCCAGTTCGCTGGCGATGGCCGCCGCGGCGCGCGGGTTATCCCCGGTAAGGATCACCCCCTGCACCCCCAGCTGGTGTAAGGCATCCACTGCCTGACGCGCGTCGTCGCGCAGGGTGTCGCGCAGCGCCAGGATGCCGAGAAGCGTCTCGCCGCGCATGACCAGCACCACCGTTTGACCGGCGCTCTCCAGCTGCTGGATCTGCGCCTCATGCTCTGACGGGGCGGCTTTGCTGGCCGCGCAGATCACGATACGGCTGCCGTTGACCTCGGCTTCGATACCGGAGCCGGCCAGCGCCCGCTGGCCGCTGGCCTGCGGAATACTCAGCTGACGCCGCTGCGCTTCGCGGACGATAGCCTGCGCCAGCGGATGGCTGGAGCCTTGCTCAACCGCCGCCGCCAGCGCCAGCAGCGTGTTATCGTCATTCTCAGCCGTGGCGATGACCGAGGTCACCTGCGGCTGGCCGACGGTCAGGGTGCCGGTTTTGTCGAACGCCACCTGGCGCACCTGGCCCAGCTGTTCCAGCGCCGCGCCGCCTTTAATTAACGCTCCGCGTCGGGCGGCGACCGCCAGGCCGGAAGTGATGGCTGCCGGGGTGGAGATGACCAGCGCGCACGGGCAGCCGATCAGCAGCAGCGTCAGCCCTTTATAAATCCACGGCAGCCAGGCGCTGGCGAAGAGCAGGGGCGGGACAATGGCGACCAACAGGGCCACCACCATAATGGCCGGAGTGTAGATCCGGCTGAAGCGATCGATAAAACGCTCGATCGGCGCCCGACGCTCCTCCGCCTCTTCAATCAGCTTCAGGATGCGGTCGATGGCGCTGTCGCCCGGTTCGGAGATTACGGTCAGCTGCACCAGGCGGTCGACGCTGGTGGCGCCCGCCGCTACCCGTTCTCCGGCCTGGCGCTCCACCGGCACCGACTCGCCGGTCAAAGCGCTTTCATCAAAGCTGGCAAATGGCGACAGCAGCTGACCATCCGCCGGCAGACGCCCGCCGGCGGCCACTTCGATCACATCCCCCGGGCGCAGATCGCGCTGGGCGACGGTTTCCCGCACGCCGTTGCGCAGACGAATGGCGGTGTCGGGCTTCAGCGCCATCAGCGCGCTCACCCCCTGTCGCGCGCGGCTGGCGGCCCAGCCTTCGAGACGCTCGCCGATCAGGAACAGCAGCAGGACCATCGCCGCCTCTGCGGTGGCGCCGATAAACAGCGCCCCGATGGCGGCGACGCTCATCAGCGTTTCAATGGCGAACCAGCTCCCGCTCTTGATCAGGCGCAGCGCCTGGCGGGCAACCGGCCACAGGCCGACCAGGGTGGTGGCAATAAAGGCTAACTGACCGGCAGGGTGGTTGGCCTGCTCCAGCCCCCAGCTCAGGGCCATCATCATGATCAGCGTCAGCAACGGTAAATTGTCGCGCAGCCGCGAGCCCTGAGTTTTCTCTGACGCGGGGGCATCGGCATCGCGCAGCGTATAGCCTGCCTGACGTACCGCCTGCTCAACCTGAGCCCGAACGTCGCCCTCGGCGTTAACCAATAATTTTTCAGTGGCGAACAGCACCTGAACCTGACTGACGCCGGGCACCTGACGAACCGCCGTTTCCACCTTGCGGGCGCAGGCGGCGCAGTCCATGCCTGCAACCTGCCAGCTGTAGCGGGCGTCGCTGAGCGCTTCGGCGGCAGGCGCGCTCTCTGCGGCGCAGGCGTGGTCTGTGCAGCAGCTTTCCGCCGGGGCGGGCGCTGGCCGCATGGTGAATGACGAGAATTGTGGGACTTTTTTATCCTGCGCGTCTGGAGTCGACATGGCACCCTCCGGTAAATGATAATTTTCTCATTAGCCGTAGGATACACTCTGGAGTCGACTCCAGAGTCAAGGACTAAATTACAGGTACAGCGCGCGCACGATGAGGAAGTGGCCGGCAAAGTAAAACGCGGCGGCAATGGCGTTATCGGCGCGGAAACGGCGGCGATAGTGGCTCACCAGCCACACGGCATTGCTCAGCAGCAGCAGAGCGGCGCCGGCGAATCCGGACAGCGCGGTGTTGGTAGGGCGGGCAAACCACAGCTCGCCGGCCAGCCAGACCATCACCAGCGTCATGCCGATAAAGGTCAGCACCGGCATTTTCATCTCTTCCAGCCGGCTCCAGATCACCGCCATCAGCAGGGCGCCGAATACCAGCAGCACCAGCGGCAGCGGCCAGAAGAACGACAGCGTCAGCTGGCTGGCGAACCAGATGGTATACAGCAGATGCGACAGGAAGAAGGCGCCCACCGCGTACATCACCCGCTGGCGCGGCAGCAGGGTCAGGGCGTCGCCGAGCAGGGAGGCGCACAGGCCGGCCAGCACCAGGTAGCTGATGGCATTGAACATCGGCGCCTGCCAGGCCAGCAACAGCAACAGAATCAGGGTGACAGGTTTAAATACCCAGCGTCGCCAGGCCGGCCCGCGA
Source organism: Klebsiella sp. V115_8 (assembly GCF_029967715.1). Taxonomy (NCBI): domain Bacteria; kingdom Pseudomonadati; phylum Pseudomonadota; class Gammaproteobacteria; order Enterobacterales; family Enterobacteriaceae; genus Klebsiella; species Klebsiella sp. V115_8. The sequence continues at coordinate 11,776 of NZ_JASCAR010000010.1, read as the reverse complement.
TAGGATGCATCGACATAAAGCCATGCGGAGAAACAGACAGCAATAAATGACCAAAGCATAGTAAGTCCCTGTATCTGTTATCATAAGGAAAGTTACGGATGCGTGAAGCTACCACTCAGTGTAGTGGTTTGGCGCAGCAGATGACAATGTTATTCCAGTCGCAGTATGCTGATTCCTGATATTTTTTATGGGTAACCTTAATGAGTAAAATGCCGCTCTTTTTTGTTCTGGTCGTCGCGGTGATTGTGGTGGCGGCTTCGTTTCGCTATGTGCAGCAGCGCCGCGAAAAACTGGCGAACGACGCCGCGCCGGTGTTGCAAAAGCGGGTGATCGTCAGCAATAAGCGGGAAAAAGTGATTAACGATCGGCGTTCGCGGCAGCAGACGGTGACGCCTGCGGGCAGCGAGATGCGCTATGAAGCGAGCTTTCGCCCTGAGAACGGCGGGCTGGAGGTGGTGTTTCGCCTTGACGCGCCGCAGTATCATGCGCTGAGCGTCGGCGATCGCGGGATGTTGAGTTATAAGGGCACAGCGTTCGTGGCGTTCACGCCCGATCCCTGAGCCCTTGTCAGGACTATTTCTTCAGCGTCGCCTTCAGTTTTTTCTGCCAGGCGACGAGCTCAAACACGCCGAAGATAAAAATGCGGATTTGCTCAAAGCGGCCCAGCGGCGGGGCATCCTTCGGCTGCGTCGCCTTGAGCAGCGTCAGCTGCAGACCGTGCATCAGGATCATAAAAATCAGCGCGACGTTGACGAAGATATTCAGCGGCTTCGGGAAGGGCTGAAACAGATTCAATAACAGAAAGGCCCAGACGCACAGCATCAGCAGGCGGCCTAAATTAATCAGCATGGTTCTCTCCTTGGGCCTCACGTTGGTAAAGACGATACGCGACCTGTCCGGCCACTTTTTCACGATACAGATGCCAGTTCGCCGGTACCGGCGGTAAACCGTTTTCGACTTCGCTTTCGACGTACACCAGGGCCTCGTCGGCCAGCCAGCCCTGCGTTTCCAGCAGGCGCAGCGTCTCCTCCAGCAGCCCCTGACGGAACGGTGGGTCGACAAACACAATCTGATGCGGCGTGCCCGGTTGGCTCAGGAAGCTGAGGGTGTTAGTCGCGATCACCTTGCCGCGATCCGCTTTCAGGGTGGCCAGGTTTTTTTGCAACTGCTGAGCGACGCCGCGCTCCATCTCCAGTAGCGTGGTGCTGGCCGCATAGCGAGACAGCGCCTCAAGCCCCAGCGCGCCGCTACCGGCAAAGCAGTCGAGGCAGTGCGCGTCAACGATGGACGGCGCCAGCCAGTTAAAAAGGGTTTCGCGAACCCGGTCGGTGGTCGGCCGCAGGCCCGGGCTCTCCGGCACCGGTAATTTACGGCCGCGCCATTGCCCGCCGATGATGCGGATCTGGCCGCTGCCCGCGTGGTTTGGTTTTTTCATCTCTCTGCTCAAGTCTCAACTTCCGGCCTGCTATTCTAGCGATCGACGGCGGTTGACGAAACCTTAATCCGGGGGCGGTGCTGCGAGTTAAGTTAAGTGATAGACTATCCAACTAATTTCATCATTTTTTCAGCTTCTGATGAAGCTGCGCCATGAATAAACAGCGAGGAGTGTGGTCGCAAATGGCAAAAGAGAAAAAACGTGGCTTCTTTTCCTGGCTGGGCTTTGGACAGAAAGAGCAGGCACAGGAAACCGAGACTGAACAAAAAGTAGAAGAACAACAAGCGGTTGCCCAGGAGACGCCGGCGGCGGAAACCCCTGCTGAGCCGAGCGCGCCGAAAGCGGACCCGGAGGCGTTTGCCGAAGAGGTCGTCGAAGTCACCGAGACGGTGGTCGAAAGCGAAAAGGCCCACCTCGCGGAGCCTGCCAGCGCGCCGGAAGAAGAGGCGGCGCCAGCGCCTGCTTTGGCTGAAGAGGCGCCGGTCGTCGCGCCGGAGCCTGCGGTCAGCGAACCGCTGAAGGCGGAGGAACAGCCGGCAGCGGTTGAGTCGCTGGTCGAGGACGTTATCGCCGAACCGGTGGCGGCGGAGGCCGTGGCTGAGCAGCCTGTAGAGGGTGTCGTCGCCCAACCTCAGGAGACGGAAGCGCCGGAAGAGGACGCGCCGTTAAGCGATGAAGAGCTGGAAGCGCTGGCGGCCGAGGCGGCGGAAGAGGCGGCGGTGGTGGTGCCGGCGCCAGAGGAAGAGGCGCCGGTGGAAGCGCTGGTCCAGGAGCAGGAAAAACCGACGAAAGAAGGCTTTTTCGCCCGCCTTAAGCGTAGCCTGCTGAAAACCAAACAAAATCTCGGTTCCGGATTTATCAGCCTGTTCCGCGGTAAGAAGATCGACGACGATCTGTTTGAAGAGCTGGAAGAGCAACTGCTGATCGCCGACGTCGGGGTGGAAACCACCCGCAAGATCATTACTCATCTCACCGAGGGCGCCAGCCGTAAGCAGCTGCGCGATGCGGAAGCGCTGTACGGCCTGCTGAAAGAAGAGATGGGCGATATCCTCGCCAAAGTGGATGAGCCGCTGAATGTTGAAGGCAAAACGCCATTTGTTATTCTGATGGTCGGCGTGAACGGGGTGGGGAAAACCACCACCATCGGTAAGCTGGCGCGTCAGTTTGAGCAGCAGGGCAAATCGGTGATGCTGGCGGCGGGGGATACCTTCCGTGCGGCGGCGGTGGAACAGCTGCAGGTCTGGGGCCAGCGTAACAATATCCCGGTGATCGCCCAGCACACCGGCGCCGATTCCGCCTCGGTGATTTTCGACGCCATTCAGGCGGCGAAGGCGCGCCATGTTGATGTGCTGATTGCCGATACCGCCGGGCGTCTGCAGAATAAATCGCACCTGATGGAAGAGCTGAAGAAGATCGTCCGGGTGATGAAAAAGCTGGACGTCGACGCGCCGCATGAGGTGATGTTAACCATCGACGCCAGCACCGGGCAGAATGCTATTAGCCAGGCCAAACTGTTCCATGAAGCGGTAGGTTTGACCGGGATCACCCTGACCAAGCTGGATGGCACCGCCAAAGGCGGCGTGATCTTCTCGGTGGCCGACCAGTTCGGCATTCCGATTCGCTATATTGGCGTCGGCGAGCGTATTGAGGATCTGCGTCCGTTTAATGCGGGCGACTTTATTGAGGCACTTTTTGCCCGAGAGGATTAAGAATGATTCGCTTTGAACAAGTCAGCAAAGCCTATCTCGGTGGGAGACAAGCGCTGCAGGGGGTGAACTTCCACCTGCAGCCGGGCGAGATGGCGTTTCTGACCGGCCACTCCGGCGCAGGGAAAAGTACCCTGCTGAAGCTTATCTGTGGTATCGAACGGCCCAGCGCCGGGAAAATCTTCTTCAGCGGTCATGAAATCAGCCGCCTGAAGAGCCGTGAGGTGCCGTTCCTGCGCCGCCAGATCGGCATGATTTTCCAGGACCACCATTTGCTGATGGATCGTACCGTGTATGACAACGTGGCGATCCCGCTGATTATCGCCGGCGCCAGCGGCGATGACATTCGTCGCCGGGTCTCGGCGGCGCTGGATAAGGTCGGGCTGCTGGACAAAGCGAAGAACTTTCCGATTCAGCTCTCCGGCGGCGAGCAGCAGCGCGTGGGGATCGCTCGCGCGGTGGTCAACAAGCCGGCGGTGCTGCTGGCGGATGAACCGACCGGTAACCTCGACGAGGCGCTCTCGGAGGGGATTTTACGTCTGTTTGAAGAGTTTAACCGCGTCGGGGTGACGGTACTGATGGCCACGCACGATCTGGGGCTTATCTCCAGCCGTCCGTACCGCGTGCTGACGCTCAGCGACGGCCATCTGCATGGAGGCATTCGGGGTGAATAAGCGCGACGCAATGAACCAAATCCGCCAGTTCGGCAGCAAGTTCGATCGCCTGCGCAACGCGGCGGGCGGCGGCGGCGGCGGGCGCAATGCGCCAAAACGGCCGAAAGCGGCGCCTAACCCGGCCTCGCGTAAGAGCAACGTGTTCAACGAGCAGGTGCGCTACGCCTGGCACGGCGCGCTCCAGGATTTAAAAAGCACGCCGCTGGCGACCTTCCTGACGGTGATGGTTATCGCCATCTCGTTGACCCTGCCAAGCGTCTGCTACATGGTCTACAAAAACGTCAGCAGCGCGGCGTCACAGTACTATCCCTCGCCGCAGATCACCGTGTATCTGGAAAAAACGCTGGATGACGATGCCGCGGCGCGGGTGGTCGGCCAGCTGCAGGCGGAGCAGGGCGTCGACAAGGTGAACTATTTGTCACGTGACGAGGCATTGGGTGAATTCCGTAACTGGTCCGGCTTTGGCGGCGCCCTGGATATGCTGGAAGAGAACCCGCTGCCGGCGGTCGCCATCGTGGTGCCGAAGCTGGATTTCCAGAGCACGGAAGCGCTGAACACCCTGCGCGATCGGGTATCGCGGATCCAGGGGGTCGATGAAGTACGGATGGACGACAGCTGGTTTGCCCGCCTCTCCTCGCTCACCGGGCTGGTGGGCCGCGTGTCGGCGATGATCGGCGTGCTGATGGTGGCGGCGGTGTTCCTGGTGATCGGCAACAGCGTGCGCCTGAGCATCTTCGCCCGCCGCGATACCATTAACGTGCAGAAACTGATCGGCGCCACCGACGGCTTTATCCTGCGTCCGTTCCTCTACGGCGGGGCGATGCTGGGCTTCTCCGGCGCGTTTTTATCGCTGATCCTGTCGGAGATTCTGGTGATGCGCCTCTCGTCGGCAGTGACCGAGGTGGCGAAGGTGTTCGGCACCCAGTTTGAGCTGAGCGGCTTAGGCTTTGACGAGTGTCTGCTGATGCTGATCGTCTGCTCGATGATCGGGTGGGTGGCCGCCTGGCTGGCGACAGTGCAACATTTACGTCACTTTACTCCCGATTAAAAAAAGCGTGATATAATCTTTCCCTGCTGCAATGAGTTCCTGTTCGCAGGGAAAGATACCGCAAGCTTGTTCTCCTTTTCCTGCCCTCACTTTTTCATCGTGGTGTCACATTTTGTGCGTAATTTATTCACACCGTTGCAGGGAACTTGTGGATAAAATCACTGTCTGATACTAATGTGAGTGATATTCTCGTTGCTCATGAATGCTGGCATGCTTGTTGCCTGATGGGGACAAGACCACGTCAGAAGATATCAATTGAGAGGATTTGAATGACCAAAGAAATGCAAACTTTAGCTTTAGCCCCCGTTGGTAACCTGGAATCGTACATCCGGGCCGCTAACACTTGGCCGATGCTGTCGGCTGATGAAGAGCGGGAGCTTGCTGAAAAGCTGCATTACCAGGGCGATCTGGAAGCAGCGAAAAAGCTGATTCTGTCTCACCTGCGCTTTGTTGTTCACATTGCTCGTAACTACTCGGGCTATGGCCTGCCGCAGGCGGATCTGATCCAGGAAGGCAATATCGGCCTGATGAAAGCCGTGCGTCGCTTCAACCCGGAAGTGGGTGTGCGCCTGGTCTCCTTCGCCGTGCACTGGATTAAAGCCGAAATTCACGAATACGTGCTGCGCAACTGGCGTATCGTGAAGGTCGCTACCACCAAAGCACAGCGTAAGCTGTTCTTTAACCTGCGTAAAACCAAACAGCGTCTGGGTTGGTTCAACCAGGATGAAGTGGAAATGGTGGCCCGTGAGCTGGGCGTGTCGAGCAAAGACGTCCGCGAGATGGAATCCCGTATGGCGGCCCAGGACATGACGTTCGACATGTCGTCGGACGATGAATCCGACAGCCAGCCGATGGCGCCGGTTCTTTATCTGCAGGACAAAACGTCAAACTTTGCCGACGGCATCGAAGACGACAACTGGGAAGAGCAGGCGGCGAATAAGCTGACTGACGCGATGCAGGGCCTGGACGAGCGTAGCCAGGATATCATCCGCGCCCGCTGGCTGGACGAAGACAACAAGTCCACGCTGCAGGAGCTGGCTGACCGCTACGGCGTCTCCGCAGAGCGCGTGCGTCAGCTGGAAAAGAACGCCATGAAAAAACTGCGTGCCGCGATCGAAGCCTGATACGCCACCCCTGCCTGACGCCAGGCACCCCGATAACGCCCCGCCTCAGGTTGGGGCGTTTTGTTTTTCTGCGCCATCCATGGGCAGCAGCACCTCTGGACAGTGCGTCCGCAGGCAGCCTATCAGCACGCTGAACGCCGGCGCCATCTGCTCCTCAGGCTGGCTGGCAAATCCCATCAATAATCCTTTCTTACGCGCCGCCGTCAGGTAGTAGCGCGAGAGCGGCCGCACCAGAATGTGGCGCGCATTGGCCTCGCGGGCGATCGCCACATCGTCAGCCTCCTCCGGTAAATTGAGGATCAAATGCAGTCCGGCATTATCGCTGAAGTCCGACAGGGCGTCGGGCATACAGTGCCGCTGAATCAGCTCGGTTAAAAAGGCGCGACGACGGCTGTAGAGCAGCCGCATGCGGCGGATATGCGCCGAGTAGTGACCAGCGGTAATAAACTCCGCCAGCGCCATCTGGATCAGCGAATGGCCGCCGCGATAAAGCTCGGCGTGGGCGTGCTTCAGATCGCTGACCAGCGGGCGGGGGATCACCACATAGCCCAGGCGCAGGCCGGGATAGAGCGTCTTGCTGAAGGTGCCGATATAGACCACCGGCGCATCGGCCACCAGCCCCTGCAGGGCGGGGATGGGCTGCCCGGAAAAGCGAAACTCGCTGTCATAATCATCTTCGACGATCCAGCTGCCCTGCTGGCGGGCGAGCGCCAGCAGCCGCTGACGGCGTTCAAGGCTCATCACCGCGCCCAACGGATACTGGTGAGAGGGGGTGACGAAGATGAGCCGCGGCGCATCGTCAACCGTTTCCGGCGGGCACAGCCCATTGGCATCGACGGTGATGGGGGCCGCCCGGACGTCGTTCATCGCCAGCACATGGCGAATGCCCCAGTAGGAAGGCTCCTCCACCCACGCCAGATCGCCGTTGTCGCACAGCATGCGAGTGACCAGGTCAATCGCCTGGTGGATCCCCTCGGTGATAAGAATTTGATCTGCCTGACAGTGGACGCCGCGCGATACCCGCAGATAATCCACCAGCGCCTGCTGCAGTTCCGGGGTACCGCCGTTGCAGCTGTAGCTGAGCCGCTCCGGCTTTGGCCGACGGCTGATGCGGGCCTGGATCTTGCTGAACAGCGGATGGGGAAAGGCGTTAACGTCCGGTACGCCGGGAATAAACGCTCCCCACTGGCGTGGGCTGGCGCTGACCTGGCCGAGCAGGTGCTGGCCGCGGCGTGAAAGGTGCGCCGTCGAAGTCGCGATACTGCTGTTTTCCCGCTTCCCCTTAGCGGTCAATGAACTTTCAGGCGCGGTTTGGGCAACGAATGTTCCGCTTCCCCGACGGGAAACCACATATCCTTCCGCCAGTAATTGTTCATAAGTTGTTAATATGGTGTTTCTTGATACGCCGAGTTCTCCCGCCAGGTCCCGCGACGGCGGCAGGCGGCTTTGCGGCGCCAGCGAACCGTCAAGGATCGCGCGGCGAAGCGCGTTGTATAAGCGTTTGTGCAGAAGAGGGTCGCGCTCTTCCTGCAGACGGACCAGCACCAGGTCACCCACCAGCGAACGCAATTGGATCCCTCAGATATTCAAAATTGGTACTCGATTATAGGGCCAACTCCTGTGTAAATAAACGACATCGTTTCTAATTTGTTGCGATAACGTGACATACACGACAGGAGATTCGCAGGTGAAAAGCTCAGAACTGAATCAACGTCGCCAGCAGGCGACGCCGCGCGGCGTAGGCGTAATGTGTAACTACTTTGTCGAGAAGGCGGAGAACGCCACGCTGTGGGATATCGAAGGCAATGAGGTGATCGATTTCGCCGCCGGTATCGCCGTGTTAAATACCGGTCACCGTCATCCGAAGGTGGTTGCCGCGGTCGCTGACCAGCTGCAGGCGTTCACCCACACCGCCTATCAGATTGTGCCGTACGAAAGCTATGTCACGCTGGCGGAACGTATCAACGATCTGGCGCCGATTGACGGGCCGGCAAAAACGGCCTTCTTCACCACCGGCGCGGAAGCGGTCGAGAACGCGGTGAAAATTGCCCGCGCTTACACCGGCCGTCCGGGGCTGATTACTTTCGGCGGCGGCTTCCACGGCCGTACCTTTATGACCATGGCGCTCACCGGTAAGGTCGCGCCCTACAAAATCGGCTTCGGCCCCTTCCCGGGCTCGGTGTATCACGGTGTCTACCCGAATGCGGCGCACGGCGTCTCCACCGCGGATGCGCTGAAAAGCCTGGAGCGCATTTTCAAAGCGGATATTGCGCCGGACCAGGTCGCGGCCATCATCCTCGAGCCGATCCAGGGAGAAGGCGGCTTTAACGTCGCGCCAGCCGATTTCATGCAGGCGCTGCGCGATCTGTGCGATACCCACGGCATTCTGCTGATCGCCGATGAAGTGCAGACCGGTTTCGCCCGTACCGGCAAGCTGTTCGCCATGCAGCACTATGATGTGAAACCGGATCTGATGACGATGGCGAAAAGCCTCGCCGGCGGTTTCCCGCTGTCGGGCGTCGTTGGTCGCGCCGAGGTGATGGATGCCCCTGCGCCAGGCGGCCTGGGCGGAACCTATGCCGGTAACCCGCTGGCGGTAGCCGCGGCGGACGCGGTGCTGGATGTGATTGCTGAAGAGCAGCTGTGCCAGCGCGCTGAACAGCTGGGTAGCCATCTGCAGGAAGTGCTCAACCAGGCGCGCGCCACCTGTCCGGCGATTGTCGATGTCCGCGGTCGGGGGTCGATGGTGGCGGTGGAGTTTAACGATCCGCAAACTGGCGAGCCGTCGCCGGAGTTTACCCGCCAGGTGCAACAGAAAGCGCAGGAGAACGGCCTGCTGCTGCTGAGCTGCGGCGTCTACGGCAACGTGATCCGCTTCCTCTATCCGTTGACGATTCCGGACGCCCAGTTCTCGAAAGCGCTGGATATTCTGGCGCGCGTACTGAAGAGCTAACGTCTCCCGGTGGGCTGCGGCGGCAGGGAAGCCGAACAGAAACAGGAAGCCGCAGCCGGCTGTTCATGCTCAGCGTGAGTGGTTTATCACCCTGATATCACCTTTTTTCCGGCGGAGAAAACCGCCGGAGTAAAACGGAAAGTATTATGTCTGAAAACTCCACCTTTTCTCCCGTCCTCACCGGCCGGGAACGTACGGCTGTCCCTGCAAAATCTCTGAGCTTCGTCGAAGGGGTATCGATGATTGTCGGTACCAATATCGGCGCGGGTGTCCTCTCCATCGCCTATGCGTCAAGCAAAGCGGGCTTCTTACCGCTGCTGTTCTGGCTGGTGCTGGTGGGCAGCCTGACCACGGTGACCATGCTCTATGTCGCGGAATCTACGCTCCGCACGCGTAAACATCTGCAGCTCAGCGGATTATCAAAGCGCTACGTCGGCGGCTTTGGCGCGCTGATGATGTTCCTCTCCGTCTGCGTCAACAGCGTCGGCGCATTGACGGCTTATATGACCGGCAGCGGCAAGCTGCTCTACTCCCTGTTTGGCATTTCGCCGGCGCTGGGCAGCGTGCTGTTTTTCGTCCCGGCGGCAGGGGTGCTTTATCTGGGGCTGAAGGCGATCGGCCGCGGCGAGAAATTTATCAGCATCGGTATGGTGGTGATGATCTCGGTGCTGGTGATTGCCACGCTGCTGAAAGAGACCACCCGCGTGGGCTATCTGCTCGACGGCAACTGGCTGTATATGGTTCCGGTCTTCAACGTCGTGGCGTTCTGCTTCTCGGCACAGTATATCGTCCCGGAAATGGCGCGAGGCTTCGCCGACAAACCGGAAAAATTGCCTAAAGCCATTATGGTCGGTATGGCGCTGACCTTTACCCTGCTGGCGCTGGTGCCGCTGTCGGTGATCTCGCTTAATGGCCTGGACAATATTTCGGATGTGGCCACCATCTCCTGGGGCAGGGCGCTTGGCGAATGGGCCTTCTTCTCCGCCAACCTGTTTGCGCTGTGCGCGATGTTGACCTCCTACTGGGGACTGGGCGGCAGCTTCCTGACCAATATCTTCGATCAGTTCCGCCTGGGGAATGATGAACAGCCCGCCCGCCGCTTGATGGTGCTGCTGGTGGTGGCGATCCCGCCGTTCGTGCTGGCCTACAGCGGTATGGTCTCTTTCGTCAACGCGCTCTATTTTGCCGGGGTGTTCAGCGGCGTTATTTTATCGATTATGCCGATCCTGATGCTCAAGGGCGCCCGCCAGCGTGGCGACCTGACGCCGGGCTGGACCTGTCCGGCCTGGATGACCCATCCGCTTATCCAATGCTTCATTGTGTTGTTGTATCTTTGCAGCGCCGTCTACGCGGTAGCGTCCGCGGTAGGCTACCTGCCCGCTGGCTGGTAATCAGGGCCTGTTTTGCACCGCGTCCGGTTCATGCTGGCGCGGTTTTTTTATTTGTCACTTATCTGTTACATAGCCCGCAATTTAGTCGTTTCAAATTCCTCAGAATGACGGTATGTTTAGCATAGTGTGCTGCAAAAGCGCGAGCAGCCCCCGGTTGGTTAGCTATCATATGCTTTTCCTATCGATATAAACAAAATAATGCGCTAACAAACAACATCACAACAAATGCAAAAACCATAATAATGGGGAGCCTCAGGATGAATATGAAGGGTAAAGCGTTACTGGCAGGATGTATTGCCTTAGTTATGAGCAGCGCGGCGCTGGCGGAAGATATCAAAATCGCGGTAGTCGGGGCGATGTCCGGCCCGGTGGCCCAGTACGGCGATCAGGAGTTTACCGGCGCCGAGCAGGCGGTAGCGGATATCAACGCGAAGGGCGGCATTAAGGGCAATAAGCTGCAGATCGTGAAATATGATGACGCTTGCGACCCGAAACAGGCGGTAGCGGTCGCCAACAAAGTGGTCAACGACGGGATCAAATACGTTATCGGCCACCTGTGCTCCTCTTCCACTCAGCCGGCGTCTGACATCTATGAAGACGAAGGCATTCTGATGATCACCCCCGCTGCGACCGCGCCGGAGCTGACCGCGCGCGGCTATAAGCTGATCCTGCGCACCACCGGTCTGGACTCCGACCAGGGACCAACCGCGGCGAAATACATTCTCGACAAAGTGAAGCCGCAGCGTATCGCAGTCGTGCATGACAAACAGCAGTACGGCGAAGGTTTGGCCCGTGCGGTGCAGGATGGCTTGAAAAAAGGCGGGGCGAACGTGGTCTTCTTCGACGGGATCACCGCCGGTGAGAAAGATTTCTCCACTCTGGTGGCGCGCCTGAAGAAAGAGAATATCGACTTCGTCTACTACGGCGGTTACCACCCGGAAATGGGCCAGATCCTGCGTCAGGCCCGCGCTGCCGGTCTGAAAACCCAGTTTATGGGCCCGGAAGGCGTAGCGAACGTCTCCCTGTCTAACATCGCCGGCGAGTCGGCGGAAGGCCTGCTGGTGACCAAGCCGAAGAACTACGACCAGGTGCCGGCGAACAAACCGATCGTGGATGCGATCAAGGCGAAGAAACAGGATCCGAGCGGCGCCTTCGTCTGGACCACCTACGCGGCGCTGCAGTCGCTGCAGGCGGGCCTGAATCAGTCTGACGATCCGGCGGAAATCGCTAAATACCTGAAAGGCGCGACGGTAGACACCGTGATGGGCCCGCTGTCGTGGGATCAGAAAGGCGACCTGAAAGGCTTCGAGTTCGGTGTCTTTACCTGGCATGCTAACGGTACGGCGACCGACGCCAAATAATTTAACCGGCGCCTTTCACGCTGCAAATGCGTTGTCTGCGCCCCTCAACCCCGGTCACTTACTGATGTAAGCTCCCGGGGATTT
>NZ_JASCAR010000009.1:0-15702 GCF_029967715.1 Klebsiella sp. V115_8 | reverse complement strand
ATATTTCTGGTCGCCGGTCTGGAAATGGGCGCCATAGCGGGCATAGCCGCTGAACTTGAGGCCGAACGGAATCGCCACATCCGGCGAGGCGGCGGTGGTCTGCGGGTTGGTAATGACGTCGACCTTTTTGTCGGCCGCGGCGTCGATTTTCGCCTGGCGGTCGGCCAGTGCTTTATCAACGGCTTTGGCGACAATGGCGTCGATCTGTTCCTGAGTAAATTCTTGCGCCATTACGGAAATTGGGCACAGCGCGGCGACAACCGCCATGGCTAAAGGCAGTTTTTTCACAGTATTCATGGTTATCTCGCTTTAATAATTAATATATTTCAGATAATAACCATCCCATTCTGGCTAAAATAAATAACCAAAATAAGCTGATTTGTTTTTTTAGGGTACAGCGACGCCGGAGAGTAATATTCTCGCTGACGTTATTCCATATTAATTAACGCTGGTACAGATGGATTAATTCTTCTGAGAACTCGCGGGCCAGCAGCGAATTCATCAGATGATCCTGGGCATGTACCATAATAAGCGTCATAGGCTGACGCGCTTCACCGGCATCCTGCTCGATGAGCTGGGTCTGCATCTGATGCGCCCGGCGGGCGTAACCGTCGGCCTCATTTAAGAGTAAACGCGCTTCGTCGATATTTCCGGTTCGGGCCGCATGCAGCGCTTCAAAACATAATGAGCGTGACTGTCCCGCATTGACGATAATTTCCATTACCGCATCTTCTAATTCAATCATGTGTATTCCTGAGGTCTTTATTATTTAATAATGCAGTGAAAGTCCTTTTTCTGCATTATGACGCTGTCATCATATTATCTCTCCGGGGCGGAGAGGAATTAGCTAACGGTTTCTGCCACCGGAACGCTATTTTTGGTTTTCTCAACTTCGGTTTTCATTAAGGAACGTTCATAGGCGCGCAGGAACGGCAGGTAAATCACCGCCGACATCACCATGCAGATAAGGCACATCACTACCGGGCTCAGCGTCCAGTTGGCCGCCCACGAGGCGCCAATCGGTGCCGGCGTGGTCCACGGAGTGAGAGACACCACCTGGCTTAGCCAGCCAAGACGCGTCGCGCCGTAAGCCAGCACCGCGTTGACCATCGGTACGCAGACGAAGGGGATAAACATCATCGGGTTCATGATGATCGGCGCCCCGAACAGGATCGGCTCGTTGATATTAAAGAAGCTCGGCACGATGCCCATCTTGCCGATGGTGCGCAGATGAGTGGCCCGGCTACGCAGCAGCAGGAAGGCCAGCGGCAGGGTCGAACCGACGCCGCCAATCAGCAGATAGTGATCCCAGAAACCCTGCAGATAGACGTGCGGCAGCACCGTGCCGGCCGCCAGCGCCGCCTGGTTTGCCGACAGGTTGGCCATCCAGAACGGGTTCATAATGCCGGTGACAATCAGCGAGCCGTGGATCCCGGCGAACCAGAAAATCTGGCACATCAGAACGGAGAGCAAAATCGCCGGCAGCGAGTCGGAGGCGGAAACCAGCGGCTCCAGCAGATGCATGATCGCCTGCGGCAGGATCATCCCGGTCTGCGCTTCGATAAACAGGTTCAGCGGATGCAAAGTACCAATCACCACCAGCACCGGGATCAGGATTTCAAATGAACGGGCGACGCCGGTCGGCACCTCTTTCGGCAGACGGATGGTGATGTTGTTTTGCTTCAGCCACGCGTAGACGCGGGTGGAGTAGATGGCGGTGATCAGGGCGGTAAAAATGCCCTGGCCGGACAGATACTGAGTGGAAATTTTACCATCGGCATAGGGCGCGGCGACCAGCAGGAAGGCCATAAACGCCAGCAGACCGGACATCACCGGATCGAGCTGAAACTGACGACCGAGGCTGGCGCCAATGCCGACCGAGATAAAGAAGGTCATTACGCCCATGCTGAGGTTAAACGGCAGCATCAGCTGTTCGCGGTAGTGCTGGGAGAAATCGAGCCAGCCGCGGGCAAAGCCGTTGGTGGTATCGGGTGAAAACGGCGGAAAGATAAATACCAGCATGAAAGAGCCGATGATCATAAACGGCAATGCGGCAGTGAAGCCATCGCGGATAGCGATAACATATTTCTGCTGCCCAAGGCGTCCTGCCAGCGGAGTAATAGATTGCTCGATCACGGCAATCATGGACTGATACAGAGAACTCATTTCAACACCTCTCAGTGCGCCGCTGGGATCAGCGACAGAGCATAATTCAGGACGTTGTCTCCCCGCTGCATACCGTAGTCCATCGTATCGATGGGCTGAACCGGAATGTTCAGGGAAGCCGCTTTGTCAGACAGGGTTTTCAACATGTATTTCACCTGGGGGCCAAGCAACACCACCTGATACTGCGGAAACTGGATGTCAAATTCGGAAACGCCATAGGCGTCAATCTGCACCGGCAGATCACGTTCATTCGCCGCCTCCACCATCTTTCTGACCAGCAGACTGGTGGACATTCCGGCAGAACAGCACAGCATAATCTTGTACATCGACGACCATCCTCAAAATGTAAAAAGTTATTGCGTGGATGATTTGATATCAGACGGAAACCGGTTTCCATTTATAAAAAGCAGAACTGTGATAGTGGTCAAGATCTCCTGCTTATGGGGCGGATTTATTGGATTTGGCTCACATTATTCTGTCGATTTGGCGATGTTTTGCGCTGAAATGGAAAATCGGTTTCCAAACAAATGGCGAAATGGATATACTGCGCTGGTCATAATTGAAGCGATTCAGGTTTACGGGATTTTAGCGGGGCGCGGCGCCCGCGCAGGGGAAAATGATGTCGACAATCAATGATGTTTCACGACTTGCCGGGGTTTCCAAAGCCACGGTGTCGCGAGTGTTGAGCGGCTCACGTGGCGTGAAGGAGGCCAGTCGTCAGGCGGTGCTGCAGGCGGCGGAAACGCTCAATTACCGGCCAAACATGATAGCCCAGTCGTTGCTTAGCCAGTCCACCGGCTGCATCGGCGTCATCTGCGCCCAGGACAATATCAATCAAACCACCAGCTATCTCTACGCCCTGGAAAAACAGCTCAGCCAGCACCAGAAGCACCTGCTGCTGCGCTTCGCCAACACCAGCAGCGGCGTGATGAACTCGCTGGAGGAGTTGACCTGCGGGCTGTGCGATAACGTGCTGATCATCGGCGCGCGTTTTCCTCTGAATATTAACCGCCCGGACGTGGTGCTGGTGGACTGCCTCGACAGCGAGGGCGAAAACAGCATTCAGTTCGATCACGCCTTCGCCGCCGAAACCGCCTGTCACTATCTGATAAGCCAGGGCAGAAGGCAGATTGCGCTGATCCATCCCCAGAGCAGCGGCTTCGCCGATCAGGTGCTGCTGGGCTACAAGCACGCGCTGGAAAAAAACTTTTTGCCGTTTAATCGCAATCTGGTGTTTCTGGATAACACCTCGCCGTCGGTGGCGGTGCAGGAGCTGGTCAATAACGCCACGACGCTGAACTTTAACGCGCTGCTGGTGAGCGATGAACAGCAGGCGCAGCGCGTGGTGCCGCAGCTGCAGGCGTTTAACCGCGCCGTTCCGCAAAATGTGATGGTGTTTAGCCTCGCCGGATCGTTACAGCTGCCCGGTATCCCGACTATCCCGGCGATTGAATATTCCATGGACGCGATGGCGTCGCGGATCGTCAACTGGTTGACCGAGAAAACGGACAACCCGGGCGGCAGCCCGCTGCGCGGCGATTTAATTATTCCGAAGCACTAAACGCAGCACTCACCGAGATCCCCCGCCGTCTGTCCACGACAGGACGGCGGTCATGCCGAGATGGCTATTTGGCCGGACAGACGATTTTGTCGATCGCGGCCTGGTAGCTTTTCTGGTTATTGCGCTCTTTCGCCAGCGTTGCTTCGCGGACCGCGTTCTTGTTGCCGTCGGTCGCCAGCACGTTATTGGCAAAATCGTTGTCGCTGAGGTGGCTTGCTGGCGCGCATTTTTCCTTCACCGCTTTAAGCACCTGCTGCTTTTGCTGTTCGAACTGCAGGCTTTGCAGCGGTGATTCAGCCCACGCCGACGTGGCGCTCAGGGCGGTGACCAGGCATACCATCCAACATGCTTTCATCAGGCTTCTCCTTCCGTAATCGCTTCCGTCAACTATATGCGCAGGCGGGCAAACACGCAAATAGCGGTTAATTTAACTTGTTGAAAAGGCGTTTGTTATCATCGCCTCAGGCGGCTCTCACCCGCCGCCGCGAGTCGATGGCGATCAGCACCACCGAGGCCAGGATCAGCAGCGTGCCCAGCCAGTCCGGCAGCGTGAAGGTGATCCCCAGCAGCAGAAGCGACAGCAGGGCGCTGCTCAGCGGTTCGGCGCAGCTGAGGATCCCGGCTTTGGCGCCGCCAATCTTCTGCGCGCCGTTAAGATAAAGGCTGAAGGTCAGCGAAGTACCGATCACCACCAGGTAGAAAAAGGCTAACAGCAGGCTGCCGTTAACCACAAAATCGGTGCCCTGGCCGCCATAAAACGGCAGCAGCATCGCGCCGCCGAACAGCATGCTCCATCCCACGATCGGCAGCGTCCCGTAGCGGGCAATCAGCGTCGAGGGATAGGTGGTATAAAACGCGGCGGCAAACGCCGAGGCGATCCCCCAGAACAGCGCCGCCGGCGAAATCGACAGCGTCGTCGGGTTGCCGTGGGTCACCAGCAGAAAGGTGCCTGCCAGCGAGGTGCAGATAGCCCCCAGCACCAGCGGAGTGGGGCGCGCTTTACGGGCGAGGGCGAACCAGGCGACGATGATCGTCGGGGACAGGAACTGCAGCACCGTGGCCGTGGCGGCATTCGATTTTTCAATGGTCATCAGAAAGGTGAACTGCACGGTTAACGCGCCAAACAGCGAGAAAAACAGCAGGCTGACGGCGTCGCGGCGGTTTTGCAGCACGCGGAAAATGCGGTCGCCGTGAACAAAGCCGAGCATCAACAGGATCAGCCCGGCGAACAGCAGACGCGTCATGGTCAGAAACGGCGACGACATCTGGCTTTCCTGCATAATAAACTGCGCGCACACCCCGGAACTGCCCCACAGCACGGCGGCAATCAGTACGTTCAGCATCCCTTTTTTGCTGGAGCCCATCTTTTCCTCTGGCGAAATATGACAAAGGGGAATCATAGCATGCGCCCGCCCGGGGCGGCGGGGCAGGAAATGGTAGTCGGGCGCGGCGGTACAACTATTTTGCAGGCCCGGTAAGGCGAAGCCGCCGCCGGGCATTAACCGACAATCGCGTTCTAACTTAAATCGACATTTTTACTGCCGAACAGCCAGGTGAGCGCAAAGCCGCACAGGTAGGAGACCGCCAGTCCGCCGGCGTAGACCGCCATCCCGGCGTAAATCCCGCTGCCGGAGGTCATCAGCGGCAGCGCCACCAGGCCGGACGGACCAAACACCGTGTTCAGGCCGACCGGCAGCCCCAGCCAGGCGATCAGCCCGACGAAGAAGCCGCCGCAGGCGCCGCCGAGGCAGGCGGTGACAAACGGCTTCATCCGCGGCAGGGTGACGCCGTAGATTAGCGGCTCGCCAATCCCGAGGAAGCCCGGAATAATCGCCCCCTTAATCTGGGTTCGCAGCAGCGAATCGCGCTTCGCCCGCCAGAACAGCGCCAGCGCCGCCCCCACCTGCCCGGCCCCGGCCATCGCCAGGATTGGGAACAGCGAGTTAAAGCCCTGGGCATCCACCAGCGCAAAATAGACCGGGACAAACCCCTGATGGACGCCGAACATCACCGCCAGCAGGAACAGACCGGCCAGCACCGCCGAGCCAAACGGATTGCCGTTAAGATGCAGGAACAGCCACGACATGCCGGTAAACAACCAGCCGCCAATCGGCATGATCACCGTAAAGGTCACCGCGCCCATGATCAGCAGCGTCACCGCCGAGGTGAGGATCATATCGAGGTTGGCCGGCATGACCCGCCGCACCTGGCGTTCAACCCACGCCCCAAGGATGGCGGCGATCAATACGCCGATGATATTGCCGCGCGGATCGATACCGTGGCCGAAGAAGGTGGAGATCCCGGCGTAGACGCCGCTGGTCGCCTCCGGGTTGTAGCCCAGCACGAACAGCGAGGCGATAATCGCGCCGTTCACGCCGGAGCCGCCGAACGCCTTCTGGGCGTTATAGCCAATCAGGATACTCAGGAAGGTGAACATCCCTTTGCTGAATACCTTCATATAGCCAATCAGCGCCACCAGGCTGGCGTTCGGATGGGCGTTCTCCAGCACGAAAACCTGTTCCGCCAGGGTGGCGAAGCCCAGCAGCAGCCCGACGGCGATAAAGCCGGGGATCAGCGGCGTAAAAATGGTGGCGAATTTGGCGAGAAACTTCTGCACCGCGCTGGTCTGCTTGCCCTTCAGCGCCTGTTTTTTCTCCGCCGCGACGTCGGCCAGCGTCGGCGCGGCGGGCGCCTCCTCCAGCAGGCCGTTCATCATCTCGGCGGCGGTTTGCGCCTTGCCGGGGCCGAGCACCACCTGGAACTGCTCGTCGCTGACGATCACCCCCATCACGCCGTCAATCTGGCGGATGGCGGCGGTGTCGGCCAGGCCTTCATCGCGCAGGGTCAAGCGCAGGCGCGTCATGCAGTTGCCTGCCTGCGCGACGTTAGCGGCGCCGCCTGCGTGGGCGAGGATCCGCGCTATCATCTCTTTCGTTATTTTTGCCATTGCCCGTTACCTGTCTGTCGGCGCTCAGGTGTTGCTGAGCGCCTTGCGGATATAGCCGTTGTTCTTCGCCAGCAGCGACTGCGCCGCTTCGGCGCTTAAGTCCGCCAGCACCATCACGATCGCCGTTTTACAGTGGCGGCCGCAGGCCTCCAGCGCCTTCTGGGCAGTGGGACGATCGCAGTCGGTCGCCTCCATCACGATGGAAACCTGGCGCTCAATCAGCTTGGCGTTGGTCGCTTCGACGTCGACCATCAGGTTGCTGTAGACCTTGCCGACGCGGATCATCGCCCCGGTGGAGATCATGTTCAGCACCAGCTTCTGCGCGGTACCGGCTTTCAGGCGGGTCGAGCCGGTCACTACCTCCGGGCCGACCACCGGGGTGATGGCGACGTCCGCCAGCTGAGCCATTTCGCCATGCGGGTTACAGCTGACGATGGCGACAAAGGCATTCTGACGATGGGCATACTCCATGGCGCCAATGACGTACGGCGTGCGTCCGCTGGCCGCCAGCCCCACCAGTACATCGCGGTTGCTGAAGTTCAGGTTCTGCAGATCCATCGCCCCCTGCGCTTTGTTGTCTTCCACGTTTTCCACGGCGCTGAGAATCGCTTTATGTCCGCCGGCGATGATCCCCACCACCTGCTCCGGGCGGGTGCCAAAGGTCGGCGGGCATTCGCTGGCATCGAGGATCCCCAGACGCCCTGAGGTGCCAGCGCCGATATAAATCAAGCGGCCACCGGCCTGCAGCGCCGTCGCGACCTTATCCACCACCTCGGCAATCTGCGGCAGATAGGGCGTAATCGCCTGGGCCACCTGCTGGTCTTCCTGGTTTATCACCGTCAGCATCTCGAGGGTGGAAAGGGTGTCAATGTTGGCGCTGTTGGCGTTGCGTCGCTCGGTCAGCAGTTTGCTCAGGTCAATACTCATAGAAACCTCGTTATTCTCAGTCGTGCGCAGTATAAGGAATTATTTATTCCTTGCCTGTGAAGAGTATCACGATTAGTTCGAGGAGAATAATATGAGAATGGTAGAGATGGCGGGAAATAGTGCGGTAATCAAGGTGGAATATTTTATTACCGCACCTGGCGTTTAGCGCGCGCCGCGCGGCTGGCTGAGGCCCATCAGCAGCGCCAGCAGGTAGCAGATCGCCATCGCGAGGCTCATCTTCAGCATCGTTTCGCCGCCGAGGCCCGCCAACGGCGCGGCGATGCCGCCGAAAACAAACATCAAGGTGCCCATCAGCGCGGACGCGGTCCCGGACTGGGCGGCGTCGACGGCGCTCATCGCTTCCGCGCCGGCGACGGTACTGATGCCGCTCATCAGCGACACGGTAAAAAACAGGCCGACCAGCGCCAGAACCGGCAGCTGCAGCCAGGCAAACAGCAGCATGATCGCCGCGCAGCCCACTGCCAGCGTCAGGCCGCCGCGCAGCAGGCCTTCGGCGCTGAAGCGGCGCGCCAGACGGGAAAAGATCATCGCCGCGATAATCAGCCCGATACCGTTCAGACCAAACAGCAGGCTGAACTGCATGGCGCTCATGCCGTATTCGCTCTGCATTACGAAGGAAGAGGAGCCGATGTAGGAGAACAGCCCGGCCATCATAAACGCCTGAATCAGGCAGAAGCGCAGAAAACGACGATTCTTCAGCACCGGCTGGCCGGGCCGCTGGCGGGCGGCATGGGTCGCCGCGGCCGGGCGCGTTTCCCGCAGGATAGTCAGGCTCATGACCAGCAGCGCGCCGCCAATGGCGGCCATCGTCCAGAAGAGAATTCGCCAGTCGAAGGCGGTGATCACGTAGCCGCCCAGCACCGGGGACAGGACCGGCGCAATGCCGTTCACCGTCATCAGCAGGGCGAAAAACTGGGTCAGCAGGGTGCCCTGATATTTATCGCGGGCGATGG
Source organism: Klebsiella sp. V115_8 (assembly GCF_029967715.1). Taxonomy (NCBI): domain Bacteria; kingdom Pseudomonadati; phylum Pseudomonadota; class Gammaproteobacteria; order Enterobacterales; family Enterobacteriaceae; genus Klebsiella; species Klebsiella sp. V115_8. Next base: position 7,127 of record NZ_JASCAR010000009.1, on the reverse strand, counting down.
AGCGCGACAGCACCGAGCCGCCGGCGCCGGCGAAGCCCTGTAAAAAGCGCCAGACAATCAGCATGTTGATATCCCGGGTCAGGGCGCACATCGCCGAAGAGAAGATAAACAACAGCAGGGACAGCGCCAGCGGTTTCAGGCGGCCAATGCGGTCGCTCAGCGGGCCGAAAAACAGCTGACCCAGGCCGAGGCCAATCAGCGCGGCGGTCAGCGACAGCTGGGTCTGGGTGCTGGTGGCCTGCAGCTGCTGAGTGATCTCCGGCAGCGCCGGCAGATAAAAATCTGTGCACAGCGGCCCAATGCCCGACAGCAGGCCGAGGATCAGCGCCCAGGAGAGGGAAACACGTGGCATAACGATTCCTTACAGAAGCCGGGCGCGGTCGCCCGGCGGGTGAAATTAACTGGCGCCGCCGCCCAGCGACTGCCAGAGGGTGATCCGGTTATTGAGGTCGGTTTGCTGCAGGGACAGCAGCGTCGTCTTCGCCGACCACAGCGTGCGCTGGGCGGTGAGCACCGACAGATAATCGCCGACCCCAGCCTGATAGCTCTTCATGGCGATATCCAGCGAGGTCTGCTCGGCGGCGACATACTGTTGCTGGGCATCGAGCTCTTCATTTAGCGTTTCCCGGCGCGCCAGCGCATCGGCAACGTCCTTAAAGGCGCTCTGAATCGATTTCTCGTAGGTGGCGATCAGCCCCTTCTTCTCCGCTTCCGCATAGCGCAACTGTGCCAGGTTGCTGCCGCCGGTGAACAGCGGCAGGCTGATGGAGGGGGCGAACGACCACACCTGCATCCCGTGGCTGAACAGCGACGACAGCGAGTCGCTGCCGACGCCGGCGCTGGCGGTCAGGGAAATCGACGGGAAGAAGTTCGCCCGCGCCGCGCCGATATCGGCATTGGCGCTCTTCAGATTATGCTCCGCTTCCTGAATATCCGGCCGGCGCAGCAGCACCGACGATGACACCCCCGCCGGCACCAGGGCGATGCAGTTATCCCCGAGACTGTCGAGGGTGCCGGGCAGCAGGCTCTCCGGCACGGTTTCCCCCGCCAGCAGGTTAATAGCGTTTTTATCCTGCGCCACCAGCGTGCGGTAGCTGGCGACGCTGGCGCGCGCCTGCTGATAGACGCTTTCCGCCGAGCTTAAATCGCCGGCGGAGGCGGTGCCCACCGCCATCTGACGGGCGACGATGTTGCGCGAGTTTGCTGCGCTGTCCATGGTCTGCTGCGCCAGCGCCAGATTGCTGTTATCCGTCGCCAGGGTCACCCAGGCGGTGGTCAAATCGGCAATCATCGTCAGCCGGGTATTCTGCGCGGTGAATTCGCTGGCAAGCCAGGTTTCGCGCGCCGCGCGCGACAGGCTCTGGTTCTTGCCAAACAGATCCAGCTCGAAGCTGGAGACCGCGCCGTCGGCCTGCGAAGCGGAGCTCAGGCCGCTGGCCACCGTTTTGCTGCGCGTATGGCTCAGCTCGGCATCGACGGTGGGGAACAGCGACGCCCGCGTCTCGCCGTACTGGGCGCGCGCGGCCTCGATATCGGCCAGCGCCTTTTGCACATCGCGGTTGCTGTTCAGCGCGATACTGACCACTTTTTTCAGCCGCGCGTCATTGACCACTTTCTGCCAGTCGCCGACCACCGCCGTCGATTCGCCGTGCGCCCCGGGGAGGGTAGCCGGCACCGGCGCGGCCGGGCGATCATAATGCGGATCAAGCGAGACGCAGCCCGCGGTCAGGAGCGCGATAAACATAAAACTCAAACGAAACATACCTTACTCCTGAGAAGAACGTTGGCGGGTGAAGAAGCGTTTCACCAGCACGAAGAACAGCGGTACGAAGAACACCGCCAGCAGGGTGGCCGTCAGGGTGCCGCCGATGATGCCGGTGCCGATCGCCACGCGGCTGTTGGCCCCGGCGCCGGTGGCGATGGCCAGCGGTAGCACCCCGGCGATAAACGCCAGCGAGGTCATGACAATCGGGCGCAGACGGGTCTGCGCGGCGCGGATCGCCGCCCGGGAGAGCGAATAACCCTCATCCACTGCGGATTCAGCGAACTCCACGATCAGGATGGCGTTCTTCGACGACAGGCCGATGGTGGTCAGCAGCGCCACCTGGAAGTAGACGTCGTTGCTTAAGCCGCGCAGCGTCGCCGCCAGCGCCGCGCCGAGCAGGCCGAGCGGGATGACCATGATCACCGAGAACGGCACCGACCAGCTCTCATACAGCGCCGCCAGGCACAGGAACACCACCAGAATCGAGATGGCGTACAGGCTCATCGCCTGGCCGCTGGCCAGCTTTTCCTGCAGCGAAATGCCGCTCCACGCCCAGGTGGAGCCCGCCGGCAGGCTGTCGGCCAGCTTTTCCATCTTGTCCATCGCCGCGCCGGAGCTGAAGCCGGCGGCGTTTTCGCCCTGGATCTCAAAGGCGGCGGAGCCGTTGTAGCGCACCAGGCTTTCCGGACCGTATTGCCAGTGGGTGGTGGCGAAGGCGGAGAAGGGCGTCATGCTGTTATCGCTGCCGCGAACGAACCATTTGCCGAGGTCGGAGGGCACGGCGCGCGCGTCGCTCTCGCCCTGGATGTACACCTTCTTCACCCGGCCGCGGTCGATAAAGTCATTCACGTAGGTACCGCCCCAGGCGCTGGAGAGGGTATCGGTCACGTCGCTCAGCGACAGCCCCAGCGATACCGCTTTGTTGTTATCGATATCCACCTGCAGCTGCGGCATCTGCGGCAGGTCGTTGGCGCGCACCGACTGCAGCTCGCCGCTCTGGTTGGCCGCGGCCAGCAGCTGACTGCGCAGCTTCATCAGGCTGTCGCGGTCGGTACCGCCGCTGGCCATCAGCTCGAAGGTGAAGCCGTTGCTCTGTCCGAGACCGTCCACCGACGGCGGGGTCATGGCGAACAGGGTGGCGTCGCGGATCGTCCCCAGCTCTTTATTGGCGCGCAGGGCGATGGCCTGGGCGGTATTGTCGTCGCCTTTGCGCTGCGACCAGTTGTTCAGCGACACGAAGGCCATCCCGGCGTTCTGACCGCTGCCGCTAAAGCTGAAGCCGTCGACGGTGAAAATGACGTTGGTATTGGCTTTCTCTTTGGTCAGGAACCAGTCGGTGACCTGGCGACGCACCTCGGCGGTACGCACCGCGGTGGCCCCGGCGGGCAGGGTGTACTGGACCATGATCTCGCCCTGGTCCTCCACCGGCAGAAAGCTGCCCGGCAGTTTCCACATCGCCAGCGCCATCGCCCCGCAAATCAGGACGTAAGCGCCCATCATCACCGCGCCACGGCGCAGGCCGCCGAGCACGCGGCGCTGGTAGCCCGCTTCCGTGCGCCCCCACAGGCGGTTAAACGCGCCGAAGAACCCTTTGGTATGAGGCCTGGAGTGGCTGAGCAGCGCGCCGCACAGCGCCGGGGTGAGGGTCAGGGCCACCACCACCGACAGCATCATCGCCGAGATAATGGTCACCGAGAACTGGCGATAAATGACCCCGGTCGAGCCGCCGAAGAAGGCCATCGGCAGAAAGACCGCCGACAGGACCAGGGCGATCGCCACCAGCGCGCCGGAGATTTCGCCCATCGATTTTTCGGTGGCTTCCCGGGCGGGCAGCCCTTCGTCGCGCATAATGCGCTCGACGTTCTCCACCACCACAATGGCGTCGTCCACCAGCAGGCCGATCGCCAGCACCATGGCGAACAGCGTCAGGGTGTTAATCGAGTAGCCGAACAGCGCCAGCACGCCGAAGGTGCCGAGCAGCACCACCGGGACCGCTACCGCCGGGATCAGCGTGGCGCGGAAGTTCTGCAGGAACAGATACATCACGCAGACCACGAGGATAATCGCTTCGAAAAGGGTCTGAATCACGTCTTCGACCGAGATTTTGATGAACTCGGTGCTGTCCTTTGGATAGGCGATATCGTAGCCCTGCGGCATCTGACGCTGGAATTCGGCGATTTTGCTTTTCACCAGGGTCGCGGTGTCCAGCGCGTTGGCGCCGGGGGCCATCATCACCGCGATCCCGGCGGCCGGGTGGCCGTTGAGATTGGCGGTAGCGGTGTAATCCTCGCTGCCCATCTCCACCCGCGCGACATCGCTCAGGCGCACCACCGAGCCGTCGGCCTGGCTTTTCACGATGATCGCTTTGAACTGGTCAGGGGTTTGCAGCCGCGACTGCGCGCGCACGGTGGCGGTCAGCTGCTGGGCGCTGGACGATGGCAGGGCGCCGATTTTACCAGCGGAGACCTGCACGTTCTGCGCCTCAATCGCCGACTGGACGTCGGAAGGCATCAGCGAGTAGGAGGCGAGTTTAGTCGGGTCCATCCAGACGCGCATCGCGTATTCGGCGCCGAACACCTGCAGGCTGCCGACGCCCTCTACGCGCGCCAGCGGGTCCTGCAGGTTGCTGACCAGCCAGTCGGAGATATCGGAGCTGGTGGCGCGGTCGGTTTTGTCATACACCGCGAGGATCAGCAGGAAGCTGCTCTGCGATTTTTCCACCGTCACGCCGGACTGCTGGACTTCGCTCGGCAGCCGCGATTCCGCCTGCTGGACTTTGTTCTGCACCTGCACCTGGGCGGTGTCCGGGTCGGTCCCCTGCTCAAAGGTGACGGTGATGCTGACCGAGCCGTCGGAGCTGCTGGTGGAGCTGAAGTAGAGCAGATGGTCGAGGCCGGTAAGCTGCTGCTCGATCACCTGGGTGACGCTGTTCTCCAGGGTTTCGGCAGAGGCGCCGGTGTAGGTGGCGGAGATTTTCACCGCCGGCGGGGCGACGTCCGGGTACTGGCCTACCGGCAGAGTGCGGATCGCCAGCACGCCGGCGAGCATAATCAGAATGGCGATCACCCAGGCAAAGACCGGGCGACGCACGAAGAAACGGGAGAACATCAGGCGTTGCCTCCGTTATTGTTGACGGCAACGGCCTTCACCGTCTGGCCAGGGGCCACTTTACCCGTGCCTTCGACGATCAGCTTGTCGCCCGCTTTCAGGCCGCTCAGCACCAGCCATTTATCGCCGTAGGTGTCGCCGGTTTCCACGGCGCGCTGCGCAACTTTGTTGTCGGCATCGACCACCAGCGCCGTGGCGTCGCCTTTGGCATCGCGGGTAATCCCCTGCTGCGGGGCGAGGATCGCGTCGTTCATGATGCCTTCATCGATGCGCGCGCGGACAAACATCCCCGGCAGCAGGACGTGCTGCGGGTTGGGGAAGATGGCGCGCAGGGTTACCGAGCCGGTGGATTCATCGACGGCGACTTCGGTGAGCGCCAGACGCCCTTTTTCGCTGTAGGTGCTGCCATCTTCAAGGATTAACGTCACGCTGAGGGTATCGCTGTTGCTGGCCAGGCTTTGTTTGCGTAAACGCAGGAGATCGACGCTGGAGCGCGTCAGATCGACATACATGGTGTCGAGCCCGCGGATCGTCGCCAGCGCGGTATCCTGATCGGCGGAGACCAGCGCCCCCGGCGTGACCGACGAGATGCCGATGCGTCCGGCAATCGGCGCGGTGACGGTGGTCCAGTTCAGGTTGATGCGCGCGCTCTCCAGCGCCGCTTTCTTCGATGCCACGCTGGCCTTGTCCTGGGCGCAGGTGGAGGCGGCGTCGTCGGCATCCTGGCGGGAGACGCCGTTATCCCGGACCAGCGACGCGTAGCGCTGAGCCTTCTGGCAATCGGAGACCACCAGCGCCTGGGCCTGTTTCAGCGCTGCCGCCGCTTCATTCCAGGTCGCGCGATAGCTGGAGGGATCGATCTGGTAAAGGGCCTGCCCGGCCTTCACCATATCGCCTTCGGTAAACAGGCGCTTCTGGATGATGCCGCCCACCTGCGGGCGTACTTCGGCGCTGAGCGAGGCGGTGGTGCGGCCGGTGAGCTGGCTGACTACCGGAACCGGCTGGCTTTGCAGAGTGACCACGCCCACTTCCGGCGTGGGTTGCTGCGGGGCAGATGTCTGCGCATTATCGCATCCGCTGAGGAGAAATAATGCTGTCGCGATGGGAGCTATGATGTATTTCATTATATTTTCTCAAGATATAAGACGTCCGCCCCGTTTATTTAAAAACGAGGGAATAGGTTGGGCGCTGAGGCATTTTCGGCTAAGCGAAAATGACAAAAAAGGAACACAGATGTTCCTGAACGTGATTGTTATTGTGTCTCCGCTGAAGCCAACCTCTTCGGCCTTCAGGAGGTGAAAAGCGCATCTCCTCTGGTTTTGTGGTGAGAATGATCATTCTCATTTTTTCCCATTATACGATCCGCCGCGATAATGGAAAGGTTTTTTTGCTTACTTTTAGAACGCAAAAAATTAAGGCAAATAATCATGGAGAAAATAAGAATTTTTTGTGAAAGTGGAGAGGAAAAATAACCTTTCGGCACCGTGATACTGGAGATAGTTAATGGCGTTAATTATTACAAAAAGCATTAATCCCGACGACCAACAAGAATTGTTTGCCGGTCTGCGGCACTATAATCAGCAGTATCTTGATGCGGCGCAGTTTGGCGATCTGGGCGTTTACTCCCGCGATGCGCAAGGGGTGATGCAGGGCGGGCTGATTGCCAAACGTAAGGGTAACTGGCTGTGCATTGAGTATCTGTGGGTCAGCGAAGCGACGCGCGGTCGCGGACTGGGGAGCGAGCTGATGCAGGAGGCGGAGCGGCAGGCGCAGGCGCAGGGCTGCAGCCATCTGCTGGTGGATACCTTTAGCTTCCAGGCGCTGCCGTTTTATCAGAAATTAGGCTATAAGCTGCAGATGTCGCTGCCCGACTTCCCGCACGCGGGGATGCAGCGTCACTATTTGTCGAAGGCGCTGTAACGGTCCTGATATCGCCGGGCGGTCAGGTACCGTACCTGTGATTGTGCCGGATGGCGGCATAAATGCCTTATCCGGCCTACACAGTTCTCCCGTCGTTTCGCCCCACCCAGGACCGGCAAGCGCAGCGCCGCCGGGCAGGATATCAGGCACGGCACCTGTATTCTTGCCGGGTGGCGGCTGCGCCTTACCCGGCCTACGGTTCGTGCTGTGCCCGCCATGATGCCGAGCGGCCTGTTGTTGATATACCCACTTGCGCGACTGAAACTGCCGGTGCTGGCGGCCTCAAAATCGCTGAGACGTTCCCGGAAGGCCGGGGCAGCCCGCATGGATGCGG